>JAYEKE010000192.1 GCA_034660915.1 Pseudomonadota bacterium | reverse complement strand
CAAGAATACATCCACCAGGCAAGCCGCCTATCATCCTGAAATAAAAATTACCTCAACGAACAATGGGGCTGAACTTGGAACCTTCAAGGGTCAGGTTGAACATCAGCCCTTTATTACCGAAAACGAAACCGACAATAGGGTCCTTTATATCTATAGTATTGACATCACCACCGGTTCCCCATTTCACCAAAGCAACGGAACCATCCAATCCCACTTTCCATCCTTTTGTCTGGCGGAAATCAGCCAGTGCCTTATTCTGGAGAAAAACCAGCACCACTGATTTTGACTGAGCACCCAGTTGCAAACCAATGGACCCGGCTGCGGTACTGTAATAACCAACCGTTTTACCACCAACACGCAAAGCCCCCTCGCCATATTCCCCACCGATAAAAAAACCGGCTTTAACAACACTGGGGAATACCAGAACGCCTTTGGCTTTCTGCAGAAATTCAGCCCCTCCAGGAACCAACAACTTGAACCGCTTCAGGGTTGCATCGACATTAATATTAATTTCCTCGGCCGAGGCGGCAAATGAATGCTGAGGAAGGCAAAAAGTAACGATCAAGAAAAAGAGGATAAAAAATCCGCGAACCACTTTACCAGAAGATCGCATATATTTCATTATCTATACTCCTAATACGAGACAAAATTTTAATTACGTATAATGTATGAAAGTATAGACTAAATAGCAAGAAAAAACTCTTTCAGCTAAGCTGAAATAACATCCTGTAAAGATAAAATTACCTTGACATTTACTATCATAATCCCTACCTTTCATGAGTCTAAGAAATCTGTTTTTACTGGAGGTTATTAAGATGAATCAAGCCAAGACCGTCACCCTAATGGTGGGATTAACCGTACTGTTCGTTCTGGTCGGCAGGATGCTGGGCGGCAATCAGGGAATGGTTTTCGCCTTTATCCTGGTGTCGGCAATGAATTTCGGCTCTTACTGGTTCAGTGACAAAATAGTCTTACGCATGTATAAAGCTCAGGAAGTATCGGAAGGCAGCCATCCGGAACTTTTCTCCATAGTCAGGACCCTGGCCCAGCGAGCTGAGCTGCCAATGCCGAAAGTCTATATCATTCCCCAAGACACCCCTAATGCTTTTGCCACCGGCAGAAACCCCGAGCATGCGGCGGTCGCAGTCACCAGTGGCATCCTTCAGCTGCTCACTCATGATGAGCTGATGGGAGTACTGGGCCATGAACTGAGCCACGTCAAACACCGGGATATTCTCATCGGCAGTATCGCCGCGACCATCGCCGGCGCCATCTCCATGATTGCCAGCCTGGCCCGCTGGGGCGCTATTTTCGGCGGCTTCGGCGGCGATGATGACAATGGCGGCAATTTTATCTTTGTCATGATTTTCACCATGATTGCCTCGTTGGCGGCCATGTTAATCCAGATGGCCATTTCCCGCTCCCGGGAATATCTTGCCGATGAAGGCGGTGCCCGGATCAGCGGCAACCCCCATTTTCTGGCTTCAGCCCTGGCTAAACTCGATGACTATAGTAAGCGCCTGCCGATGAAAAAGGCCAAGCCGGCTACGGCACACATGTTTATCGTCAACCCATTAACCAGTGGCAAAATGAGCAAGCTGTTTTCCACCCATCCGGCCACCGAAGACAGAATCAGGCGCCTGGAAAATATGGTCTGAATCAGCACATGCTAGCAGGATGCAAGGACCTAACCGGACACCACTAGGTTTAAATAATTTAATGATTTTAACCAGTTGAAAACCATATTCTCCCAAAGCTCAGGCAACAAAAAAGGGGCTGAAAATCACCAGGCAGACCGGCAGAAAAGATTCCCCCCGGACCGCCGGCAGCACTTCTCCCAGGCGGCATGCCTGGAAGGCTCTGCTGGCCATCGACAACCAGTCAACCGGAATTGACCACAGTCTGGAACAATGCTTTAACCGCCATGGGAAGAATCTTGACAACCACAGCCGGGCCCTGATTACCAACCTGGTCTCCGGCACCATCAAGTGGCAGCGACGTTTGGACTGGATCATTGACCGGCTGTCCAAGCGCAAAAAAGGGCCGGACCCGAAAACCAGAAATATTCTGCGGCTGGCCCTCTACCAGCTGATTTTTCTCAGCGGCTCCCCCCCTTATGCCGTGGTTTCTGAAACCGTTAAACTAGCCAAGCGTGAAATCCCGGGACGTGAAGGATTCATCAATGGGATGCTGCGAACCTACCTGCGAACAGAGCCAACATCCCTGTTCCCCAATCCCGAAACAGAGCCGATTATATTTATGGGAGTCCGCCATTCACTGCCTGAATGGCTGATCTCCAGCTGGCTGACTGATTACGGTCCCTTGTTGACCGAAAAGCTGTGCCGGCAGGCTAATGAGTTTTCCGGCACCACCTTCCGGATAAACAGCCTGCAAACCAACCGCGATGATTTTCTCGAACTGCTGGCCAGTCAGGAAAATACTGCGGACGCCATAACCACCAGCGGAAACATTACCCGAACATTGTACGCGCCGGAAGGCTTTACCGCCAGGCAGGCAGGAGGGCTGCTTTCCTCCCGTCATTTTCAGCAGGGAACCATTACGGTTCAGGATGAAGGCGCCCAACTTATCAGCTATCTGCTTCATCCCACTGCCGGCCAAATTATCCTTGATGCCTGTGCGGCACCCGGCGGAAAAGCCTGGCATCTGGCGGAAATAAGCGGCGACCAGGGCACCATTATCGCCGCTGATATCAGCGAAAAAAGAACCCGGCTGGTGGCTGATGCCGGCAAACGGCTGCAGCTTAACTCAGTAAAACCCTTAGTTGCCGATCTGCGCCGTCCCCTCCCCCCGGAAACGCCACAGTCCTTTGACGGCATTCTGGTGGACGCACCTTGTTCCGGACTTGGCGTCCTGCGCCGGCGAGCGGATCTACGCTGGCGTAAACAGCCGGAAGATCTGGAACAACTGGCCACAATTCAATTGCAAATCCTGAAAAATTGTTCTACATACCTGAAAAAGGGAGGCCGCCTGGTCTACGCCACCTGTACCACCAGCAAAAAGGAAAACCAGGGGGTTATAGAACGATTTCTGGGGGAACAACCGGATTTTTCCCTGCTTTCACCGGCGCAACTGACCCCTTCATGGATCAGGCCATGGTTCTCCAAGGAAGGTTATCTTCAGACTTTCTTTTTTGAACCGGGAGGACTGGACGGTTTCTTTGCCGCCGTTTTACAGCGCCGGTAGAAAACAACAAACAGGATAGAGGTAAAAAAATGACCGACAGACAACTAGAAGTGGATGGCAGCGTCCGGATGATTGCTCCTTCCATTTTGTCCGCCGATTTCGGCCGGCTGGCGGAAGAAATAAGGGCGGTGGATAAAGCCGGCGCTGATCTCATTCATGTTGACGTCATGGACGGGCATTTCGTTCCCAACCTGACCATCGGCCCCGGGGTAGTGAAGGCTCTGCGCCCCCACACCAAACTGCTGCTTGATGTTCACCTGATGATTGACAACCCTGAGTGTTTTATCGATGCCTTTGCCGAAGCCGGCAGCGATATCATCACCGTTCATGCGGAAGCCAGCGTCCATCTGCACCGGCTGATCCAACAAATTAAAGAACATGAACTGAAAGCCGGCGTTTCCATCAATCCGGCCACCCCGGTCTCGGTCCTGGAAAATATTCTGGATGATATTGACCTGGTACTGGTGATGACGGTCAATCCCGGTTTCGGTGGCCAACAACTGATCCCGGGAGCATTAAACAAGGTAGCTGCCCTGCGAAACCTGATCGACCGCCGCCGGTTGCCGGTCCTGCTTGAAGTGGACGGCGGGGTCAATCTTGACACCATAGAGGCGGCGGATAAAGCCGGAGCCAATATTTTTGTTGCCGGATCAGCGGTATTCAGCACCGACAACTACGCCGATATTATCAACCGATTAAAAAACAAATAAACGCCATCCCTACCACTCAAGAAATCCTTTGAGTTTACGGCTCCGGCTTGGATGGCGCAGTTTACGCAAGGCTTTAGCCTCAATCTGACGAATCCTCTCCCGGGTCACATCAAAATCCTGTCCCACTTCCTCCAGAGTATGATCACAGCGTTCATCAATCCCGAAACGCAGTCGTAGAACCTTTTCTTCCCTGGGAGTCAGGCTCGAAAGTACCTGGGTTGTCCGATCTGATAAAGCTGACTTCACCACCGAGTCAAGGGGATTGATTGCTTTTTTGTCTTCAATGAAGTCACCAAGATGGCTGTCTTCTTCCTCGCCAATGGGGGTCTCCAGAGAAATGGGTTCTTTGGCTATTTTTAAAACTTTCTTGACCTTATCCAGAGGGATATCCATCCTTGCGGAAATTTCCTCGGGAGTCGGTTCCCGCCCCAGCTCCTGCAACAGGTAGCGGGAAGTACGAATCAGTTTATTAATGGTTTCAATCATATGCACCGGAATGCGGATGGTACGGGCCTGGTCGGCAATGGCCCGGGTAATAGCCTGACGGATCCACCAGGTGGCATAGGTACTGAATTTATATCCCCGCTGGTATTCAAACTTGTCAACCGCCTTCATCAAGCCAATGTTCCCTTCCTGAATCAGGTCCAGAAACTGCAGCCCGCGATTGGTATACTTTTTGGCGATACTGACCACCAACCTGAGGTTCGCCCGGATCAATTCATTTTTCGCCCATTCGGCCTTGCGCTCACCAGCGCAAAGCTGGATGTTAATCTGCTTCAGATCAGCCAGGCTGAAACTGGTATCACGGCGCAATTGGCGAACCTTGACGGACAGGTTTTCAACCCGGAAAAACAAATCATCAAAGTTATCCGCCGAAAGGGAATATTGACGCAAGAAAGTCTTCTTTTCCCCCTTATCCTTCAAGCAACACTTACAACGCCGTTCAAGAGCAAAAAACCGCATACCATAGGTGGATTCCAGACGGGTGACCATTTTCCCAAGACTCTGGCCCAAACGGATAAAATCCTTTAATTTGGCAACAATATCGTCAATATGACGCTGCTTCAGGTTAATGGCCTGAAAAAGGTCAAACATCTCATGTTCCTGCGCCCTGACTCTGGCTCTGGCAGCCTTCCGTTGAAGCACGGTTTTCACTGTTTCATCAGGATGTTTTAAACGATTTCTGATAGCCCGGTTATCTTCATATAATGCAACCAGCTGTTCAATATAGCCGACAATTTTCTGGCGCAAACTTTCATCATCACCAGAGGGATCACCATCATCCTCGCTGAAAGCCACTTCATTCCCTTGACCATCATCCCCCTCTGAATCTTCATCCCTATCTTCATTGCTGGCAACAACAATCAAATCCTCTTCGATCTCTTCCTCAATATCCTTGGAAACATCCTTAACCCGGAAAACTCCAGCAACCAGCATCTCTCCAAGAAGCTGCAACTCCCTGATGGTAAGATGAGATTTGAGAATGGTTCTGATAACTTCATGCTCTCCTTCATCTATCTTTTTGGCAATTTCAACCTCACCCTCCCTGGTAAGCAGGGAAACCGAACCCATCTCCCATAGATACATGCGTACCGGATCATGTTGACGATCACCGGCCGCCGGGGCCGCCGGTTTTTTCACTTCCACCTCATGAACCGAAGATTCTTCATCTTCGGCATCAATCAACCGGGAATGCTTCTGAGCATCAATGACCTCGATGTCCAAGTCGGAAAACAGCATGATAATTTCATCAATTTTTTCCGGAGAAATCGCTTCAGCCGGCAGCACATTATTGATCTCGGCATAGGAAAGAAAACCTTTCTCCTTCCCTATTTTAAGCAGGTTATTCAACCCTTTAACATCGACAACCGCCAATTTCTCTTTATCGCTCCGGGTCAACTTTGCATTACTTTTATTTTCGCTCATGCATACCCTCATCACTTCTTGTATTGATTGACAATATCCATCTTACGACGCAGTAAATCCGCCATCGCTGCGGCATCCTGGCAGTCCATGATCATGGAATCAATTTCCTGCTCCTGCCGACGTAAATGACGGATTTTCAACTTTTTCAGACAATCCGCAAGGGCCTGTTCCGCATCCCGTTCCTCCTTGGGCAGGTTCATCAGCACCAGGCGGGAATACAGGGTCAACAACTCATCTCGCTGTAAATGGGAAGCCAAAATTCCGGTCAAATCAACAGTGGAATTTCCACCAAGTTTCAGCTGCTCCACAAAGATCGGTGATATGGGCTGTTCAAAACAGGCTTTCCGCGGATCAAAGGTTTGCAGCAACCGGGAGTAACGGCTCAAAATTCCCAGCACCATGTCCTCAGGATCAACACTCAATGTTTGGACATTGGCTGCCGGAGGATCTTTAGCCTCATCTTTCTTCCGGGAACGCCCCTTATGCCGTACCCGGCCAAAGACTTCCAGCACCACTTCTTCGGCCAGATGCAGCCGATCAGCCACCGTCCGCAAGGCCATACCCGCCATTCCCGATTCAGGAACCACCGCCACCAGACTGACAATTTCCTCTAAAACCGCCAGCCGTTCCGTATAACCGCGGCCCCGGGCTTTTTTTTCCTGCTCCGCCAGGTAATAGTCAAAAAGATCTACCTGATTCTGAAGTTTCTCTTGCAACTCCTGTACCGGAAACTGCCGAGCCAGCTGGTCAGGGTCCTTAATCCCTTCGGGCAGCAGCACCAGCGCCGGGAAAACACCGGCCCCGAGAAAAATCGGCAGAGACCGAAAAGCTGCCGCCAGTCCGGCCTGGTCATTATCAAAAAAAACCGCCACCCGATCACCGTAGCGCTTTACTAACTTCAGGTGATCTTCTGAAAGAGCCGTCCCCAGAGTAGCCACTACATTATCGATTCCCCGGGCATAGAGCGAGAGGGCATCCATATACCCTTCTACCATGAAGACCTCATTCTGCTCACCAATCGCCCGTTTGGCATGATAGAGATCATACAACAAACGACGTTTCTGGAACAGCGGCGACTCCGATGAATTAAGATATTTTGGCTCCGCCCCCGACAGAGTCCGGCCACCAAAACCGACTACCTTACCGGTCACATCACGGATGGGAAAGAGCAACCGGTCCCTGAACCGGTCATAGATCTTACCATTGTCCTTTTTAACAATTAAGCCTGCTTGGACGGCAATGTCAAGGTCGCCCGGCTTTTTTATTGCTTTAACCAGGTTATCCCAACCATCAGGAGCATATCCTAATTCAAACTGTTCGGCCACCGTCGTCGAAATGCCGCGTTCATCAAGATACTTCCCAACCATACCACCGAGGTGACGCTGGAGCTGGCGCCGGAAAAACTCATGGGCCCGTTCCAGGACCACCCCAAGCTGCTTTTTCAGCGATTGACGCTCGGCAGCATCGCCAGCTTCCTGACCCCGCCGCTCATAAGGTACAACATCAAGACCGCAGCGGAGAGCCAGCCGCAGAATAGCTTCCGGATAGGTCAGGTTTTCAATCTTACGGATAAAGGAAATGGCATCCCCGCCAACCCCGCAGCCGAAACAATGATAAATTCCCTTCCCCCGGTGCACCATGAAAGAAGGGGTCTTTTCCCCGTGAAAGGGACAAAGACCCTTGAAATTCGCCCCGCTTTTTACCAGGGAGACATAATCTCCCACCACTTCAACCACATCCACCTGCTCACGCACTTCAACAACAAATTCAGGAGGAAAATAATATGAGGTCATAAAATAGAGGGGGAAATAGGAAAAGGCTGTAAAGTTTTACCCTTACAGCCGGATTGGATTATGTTTGAAATTTACAGACATTGAGCAGAATTAGATAACCAGTTTCAACTGATTTGTCAAGCACTTTTTCAATGAATTCTTATTGCCGTCCGATAATTTTATTTTTTCAGTTTTTAATCAAGGTTGATTCCGGCGCTTTTAGCGCTCGATTGCCTGGTTTTACTCCAATACCGGAAAGTCAGCCAGGCTTACCCCACTTTTTCGGGCGGCCAGTTCCACGTTCAGGCGGGCCAAAGATTTATACATCTCCACCTGAGTCGGCATTTTCTGTTCCAAGACCTGCAGATGGCCGGCAATGGTCTGATGGTCACCGCGGACAATGGGACCGGTAAGAGCATCTACCGGGCCTTTCAACGCCAGATTCTCAAGGCTGCCGCGGATAAGCGGCAGGAGCATTTCCCGGGCATCTTCCTCTCCGACGCCTATTTGTTCAAGCATGGAGATGGCCAGGAATTCCAGGGCCATAAAGAAGTTGGACGCCACTACCGCCGCCGCGTGGTAAAGGGGTTTATCGACGGCGGCAATCCGCAACCGCCGCCCTTCCAACGCCGCCACCAGCCGGCCAGCCAGCGGATAGGCGGATTCATCCCCTTCAAAACAGAAATAGGAGCCCGGCAACACCCGCAGGCCGGCAGCCGGATCGGCAATACTTTGCAGGGGGTGTAAAGAAAAAACCCCGGCGCCTTGTTCAGTCGCCGGCTGCAGGACCTCCGAAGTAAGGGAACCACTCACATGGGCCACCAGTTGATCATTACTGATGGCTCCAGCCGCGGCCAACTGCTCACAGAGCGGACCGATGTAGCGATCCTGGACAGTCAGAAAAACCACCGTTGCCGCCCGGGCCGCCTGCACGGCATCGGTAGTCAGCAAGGTAGACACATCCAGCTGTCCGGCAACCGCTTCTGCTTTCCCCCGTTCCCGGTCACAGATGGCGGCCACGGGAAAACCGGCCCGGGACAGCAAAACCGCCAGGGCGCCACCTACCCGCCCCAGACCGATGAATGCCAAAGTTTCCATCATGAAAAATCTTTCCGCTCCGCTGATAGCTGATAGCTGATAGCTGATAGCTGATAGCTGAATGTAACCACTTGACGGTGAGATTGTCAAACACAAAAAAAGGGAGTACCAAAATGGTACTCCCCTTGCAGTAAAGTTATCTTTACGGAAACAACCTAGAAACGCATGGTCATCCCGCCATTGACATACAGAACATCACCATCCTTATCGTACAGATAGGGATCATC
>JAYEKE010000191.1 GCA_034660915.1 Pseudomonadota bacterium | reverse complement strand
CTCGGGATTTGAATATGAATCAATCTGGGCCATGGGTGCCGGCTGCTGTATTGATGATCTGGATGTTCTGGCGGAAGCCGACCACCTGATGGATGATATGGGGATCGATACCATTGAAACGGCAGTGACCGTCGGGGTGGCCATGGAGGCCGGGGTGATTGAATTTGGCGATGCTGCCGGTTTTCTTGGATTGTTGCGGGAAATTCAGCAGGCGACGCCCCAGGGACGCATCTTAGGTTCCGGGGCGGCAGTTGTTGGCAAGGTTTATGGTATGACCCGGGTGCCGGTAGTCAAAGGCCAGGCCATTCCCGCCTATGATCCCCGTTCGGTAAAGGGCATTGGCATTACCTATTGTACCTCCACCATGGGAGCCGATCACACGGCCGGCTACACAGTGGCTACCAATATTCTGAAATGCGGTGGTTTTGTTGATCCGTTACAGAAAGAAGGGCAGGTGGACCTTTCCCGGAACCTGCAGATTGCCACGGCGGCGGTGGACAGTACCGGCCTTTGTGTCTTTGTCGCTTTTGCGGTGTTGGATAATCCTGATGCCCTGCCGGCGGTGGTGGAGATGATAAATGCCCGTTTCGGCAGCAGTCTGAACGTTGACGATGTAACCGCCCTGGGAAAATCTATCCTGAAGACTGAGCGTGCGTTTAACCAGGCGGCCGGTTTTACCTCCCAAGATGATCGGCTGCCGGAATTCTTTGAAGAATCGGTATCCCCCCATAATGCTGTCTGGGATTTTACCGGTGAAGAGATTGATGCGTTTTGGGATTTCTAATTGGTTTCCATCCGGAAAACCAGTGTTTCCGGATGGGCTCTCAGCTCTCAACTTTTTGCAGTCAGCCTAATCATATGTTTTTCCGATGTTTTACTGACAGCTGATCGCTGAAAGTGTTCATCAGGAAATGAATGTTTCCGGATGAACACTAACTGGTATTTATCAGAGAACGTAACTATTCAGCACATTGTATTGCAACTCAAGTAGTAAACTCGGGACTGTCCCCAGCTTCACCGGGGGCTGTCCCAGATGTTTACGGACTATGAAACAATGTCGGTATGCACCGCAAAAGTCTGGGACAGTCCCGGTTTGCTTACAGTGGAGCACTTCATAAGGATGTGCTGAATAGTTACCAGACAACTAAGATTTAAACAAATGAACTAAGCCCTGATCCCCCTGGGCCCTAAAGGAGAAAAAAGTATGAAAAATCAAATTGGTCTGGATGCCGGCAAGGTTTGGAAACAGTTGGAAACTGAAGGAACAATGACCACTGGGGCGCTGAAAAAAGCTGTCGATTTGACGCCGTTCGCGCTCTACGCGGCCATCGGCTGGCTGGCCCGTGAAGATAACATTGTTGTTTCCCGTACCGCGAACCAGATTAAGATTAGCCTCAAGTAGTACTGTGCCTGCCGACATTGATTCAGCACCTTTATTGAAAACTATTGACTGGGATGGACCCAATAGTTTGTACAAACTGAGCGTGAAATAATTTCAATTTATTATTCGAAGCCTCATAGCCCGGCTTTGCCAGGATGGCGTTTAGTCGAAAAATGGCTGAATAACACCGGAATTTGCCATATGACTTGATATTAACGCCAATTGGCGTTAGATTTTGTACATGAGAACAGATGATTTCAGGAGGTTGTCATGTCCACACAAATTGCCACACTGCTAGGTGATGAATTAGCAAGCTTGCGCATAGAAAATCCGCTTGATATTATCAATGCAAGCCAGAAAGGATTAACCAAAGCGGCATTAATCCATGTCGGCAGGTTTTTGTCACTCAACCAGAGACGGTTGGCTGATATTGGAGCCATTTCTTTGAGAACGTTCCAGAGGTACGATGACAATAAAAAATTAAATCCCGTGGTATCGGAAAACATTATTCAACTTGCCGAAATTATAAAACTTGGAATGGAGGTTTTCAATGACCGGGATACTTTTCTGAAGTGGCTGACAGAACCAAACAAGGTTCTGAGGAAGAAAACGCCGATTGAATTATTAAAGTTTAGAACCGGGTGTGACCTGGTTCGTAACCTTATGGGGCAAATACAACATGGAATCGTTGCTTGATGAAGGCTTATCGTATTGGAAAGAAGCAATTCATAAAAGATCTTTCTGGAACGGGTGCAGCTCTGTATAAATCCTATCCATCCTGAATTCAATAAAGTTAAATTAGCAAAAATCATCGATTATCGCCCTGATATTCGGCTGGATAAGAAAAAATAACAGTAACTATTCAGCACATCTTTATGAAGTGCACTGCTGTGAGTAAAACCGGGACTGTCCCCGAACTTTTGCGGCGCATGCCGACATTGTTTCATAGTCCGTAAACATCTGGGACAGCCCCCGGTGAAGCTGGGGACAGTCCCGAGTTTACTACTTAAGTAGCGATGCAATGTGCTGAATAGTTACCATTTTTTAATGATTTACGTCAGGAGAAATTGAATCCCGAAGGATGGAAAATACTTGTTCTCTTATTTCAGTATTTGTGTAAATATATTGCAACCCAAGTAATAATGGCGGAATATCATTACGAGTTTTAAGCTCGATTTTTATTTCTGAAATTACTGTTTCGCCAAACTTTAACTGGGGCTTATGTGTCTGTCTCATAGCTCTCTTTTCTAAAGGAAGATTTTCGAATTTGAAGTGTATGATAAGGTTTATGTAAACGTCCTGAAATTAATAATATTATAATATATTCAACTAGTTAATGCAATAAAAATTATTGAATTTTACAGTTTAGTTTACAGGGAAATGCCAAGAACAAAAAATCATCGTACAGCATAATTATGCAGAACATCTTGTTCTGTAAGGATTACAAAGTTTTCGGTCAACCACTATTGTAGAGGAATAGAGGAAATTTGGGAGAGGATGTTGTGACATTTTTAAAAATCGGAAGTGTTGGGCGTACTTATCGTCACATGAAGCGTTATCAGCAGATTCTTACCGTGATTTTCAAATACGGTTTTGGAGATCTGATTGACACACTTAAAATCGAACAATACCTGGAAATCGGCTTGCAGATGATTTCTCGTAAACGTCGGGAGAGAATTGAAACACTCTCCCGTGCAGTTCGAGTAAGGATGGTTTTGGAAGAATTGGGTCCCACATTCCTTAAAATGGGCCAAATTCTCTCCACCCGACCCGATCTCCTGCCGGTTGAGTTTATGCAAGAGCTTTCCAAACTTCAAGATGAAGTTCCGCCGTTTACATACCAGGAGGTGGAAGCAGTCATCAAAAAGGAACTCCAGAAACCAGTCGAACAGGTTTTTTCAAGTTTCGATGAACAGCCTCTGGCCGCAGCCTCTATCGGTCAAGTTCACCAAGCGAAAATGCTTGATGGTAAAGATGTAGTTATCAAGATCCAGCGACCGGGCATCCTGCGTACGATTGAAGTGGATCTGGAGATTATGATGCATCTGGCAGAGTTGATGGAGCGTCATCTGGAAGGATGGGAGATTCAGCGTCCCACCAGAGTTGTAGAAGAGTTTGCCCGAACCCTGGAGAAGGAACTGGATTATACTTTGGAGGCGGCTTACATGGAGAGATTTGCCCGACAGCTTGAGGATGAGCCTGCAGTTTATGTGCCGCAGGTCTATCGCGAAGCCACGACCTCACGGGTTCTGACCATGGAGCATATCTATGGGGTTAAGGCTTCCGCTCTTGATGAGTTGGAAAAAAAGGGCTTGGATCGGAAAGAAATTGCCCGACGAGGTCTTATCCTGATCATGAGACAGATCTTTGTCCATGGTTTTTTTCATGCCGATCCTCATCCGGGTAACATTTTTATCATGCCTGATAATGTCATTTGCTACATAGACTTCGGTATGATGGGACGGCTCGATTTGGAAATGCGGGAAAGTTTTGCCGACCTGATCATGAGTATTGCCCATCGGAATGAGAAAGATGCAGCCCAAGCTCTGCTTAAACTTACTTTTTCAGAGGAAGGGCCGGATTATTCCGCCCTGGAAAGAGATGTGGCCGAGTTTATGGATCAACATTGCTATCGTCCTTTGAAGGATCTGGCATTGGGGTCGATGTTGAATCAGCTTTTGCAGCTGACGACCAGACATCGTCTCTATATTCCGCCCGATTTATTTTTGACGATCAAGGCCTTAAGTACGGTGGAAGGACTCGGCCGGGTACTTGATCCGGATTTGGATGTTATAGAAGAAGCCTCTCCATTTATTAAACGTATCCAGCTAAACCGTATTAACCCCCGCCGAATCGCCAAAGATGTGACCAGTTCCGGCACTGATTTTTTTCAGCTTTTAAAGGATATTCCTGGGGAAATTCGGGCAATCCTCAAGCTGGCCAGGCAGGGCAAGGTAAAAATGGAGTTTGAACATCGTGGTTTGGAACCGATGCTAGCCACCCACGATCGCATCAGCAACCGGATATCCTTTGCCATTGTCCTGGCATCCTTAGTGATCGGTTCAGGCCTTATTGTACTTTCCGATATCCCGCCTAAGTGGCATGAAATACCGATTATCGGGTTGACCGGTTTTCTCTTTGCGGGTTTTATGGGATTCTGGTTACTGATATCGATTATAAGAAGTGGAAGGATGTAAATAATGTAGAATTGCTGTGTTTCCAGAAAGGGGGGGGTAAGCCCCCTTTCTGGTCCTCGAAAATTAGTGCTATGCACGTTAGGAAATCAAAAATCAATCTGGGTGCGCAGGCCGAAGACGGAAGCATTGTCGGCATCGCTGTTGCCAGCCGGATTATTAATCCACTGGTAATCGGCGGTCAGGGCAAAATGGCCGTTGAATACCAGGCGATAGTAGAGTTCCAGGTGATGTTCATCATCGTCACTATTCTCGGTATTGTAGTCTTCATATTCGCTGCTTATCTTGGCGAAGCCGTAGGCCAGGCCAACAACATCATCCGTCCGGTTCCAGAATCTGCCGGCCAGCTGCAGGCCGGTGCTGTAGTGGGCTTCGATTTCATAGATATCTTCATCTTGCCAGGCGGCGCGGGCGAAAACCGTCAGCAGCTCGGGAATCAGCTGCTGGTCAAGGCTGAGACCGAAACCGCTGCCTTCTTCATCGTCATCACTGCCATCCCACTCTCCATGGTCGGCATTCATGTACCAGGCAAAGAGACGGTAGTTGCCGCTCAATCCGGCCAGTACCGGTTTAAAATCAATTTCGCCAATGGCGAAAGAGCCGCGGCCGATATCATCCCAGGATGATTCACCATCATCCTGATCGACGGCCATCCAGCCGAAACTGATATCGACCAGTTTGCTGGGTGAAGCCGATACCCGGGCGCCGGGTCCATTGTCAGGGAATTCTACCGCCAGGTTGTTGACAAAGCCGGTGGACAGAAACTGGGTAGTTTCATCATTGGCCACTTCGCTGGCGTCAAAATAATTGGTCAGGTCAATTTTTCCGAAAGTAAAGCTCAGTTTGTCTTCCAGCAGGCTCTGCTCATACCAGGCCTCGGTGACGTGGGCGGTTTCATCGTCGTCATTGTCATCGTTGAAGCCGCTCCAGCTGGCAATCCGGCCATCAATGCCTTCACCGTTGCCGCCTTCTAGGATAATGGCAGCGCTGCCGCCCCAATTAAGAAGATGTGGGGACAGAATTTAATTCTGTCCCCGTTTATGAGGGCAAAGCGATCTCCACTTTAACCTCTGTACCTTAATTGAATTGTAGCTCAACAAAAAAAAGCAGAGAGTGCGTCTTCACGCACCCCCTGCTTTTTTCTGTGCTATTATTACTGGGATTTGTTGACAAAATCTTTGCATTTGTTGTATGGAATTGCACAGATATTAACGATCAATTTTAAGGTTGCTGAATGACAGAAATGTTTAGGTTGCCGGTGGATAGTTTTCAACGACAACTTTAGTTCTGTCGAAAAAAACTTGCTTTTGATATCACAAATTGATATTATCTAATATGAATAGCAAGCAGCGAAATACACTACAGGCTATATATCGGAACCCTATAGCCAATAACCTTGAGTTCAAGAAGATCGAGTCGTTGCTGGTTGCTTTGGGGGGCGAGTTGATTGAGGGCGAGGGATCACGAGTCAGATTTGTGTTGAATGGAGTTGTCGCAACTTTCCATCGCCCTCACCCAAACAAAGAGGCAAAGCCATACCAAGTTAGAGATGCCAGGGGTTTCCTGACACAAGCAGGAGTGAAGCCATGAAGACAATGAAATATAAAGGTTATAGCGCTCGCATTGAATATAGCGATGAAGACCTTTGCTTTGTTGGACATATAGCGGGTATTAGTGACATTGTTGGTTTCCATGGAGAATCTGTCTCTGATCTACGTACGGCATTTGAGGTGGCAGTCGATGATTATCTTTATGTCTGTGAAAAAACTGGCAAACTACCTCTAAAACCATACTCTGGCAAATTAATGGTTCACGTGCCACCCAAAATGCATGCTGCCGTTGCCCAAGCCGCAGAAGTAAGCGGCAAAAGTATAAACCAATGGATTGTTGATAAGCTGGATCAGGCCGCACAGGAATAATTGGAATAGGAATAATTGGGGTCAGAGTAAAATTAAATTGCTGAACGAGAACGGCCGGAATTGACGATGTGACTTTTCAGGTTTATATTGACAACGGAAAGCTCAATTTGCAGTAAACATCTTCATGCTTAACCTTATCTGCGAAAATCTTTATGCCATACCGTGATTAAGTGACCATATACTACAATTCTTTTTGGCAGGCTGAGGGTAGCAAACTGGAAAATCATCAAAGCTACAAAAGAAAAAGGCCATTTCTCATAAGAGAAACGGCCTTGAGGCAGTTGGCTCCCCCTGGTGTACTCATTTCGAAACAAATCCATAGCTATTAAAGAAACCACAATGCAAGCGTTGGTTGCTATAACATGCAGATCAGTAGCTCATTCCATCATACCTGAGTACCAGCCATGAACTCGCATTCATAAAATAGGTATTGTCTTTTATCCCGCACTATGTGAAAGGTTGTTACGTATTACGATGAATGTTAAGTTCGCTGTCTTGCTGTAAGGTTTGGGTTGGCAGTGGAAATGTTTTGACAGTTGAAAAGATATTATTAATTCGTATTGTCAATACTGCAGCCCTGGTTGTGCATTATTTAATCCCGTAGGCCTCATCATGTGGGCCTAACAGAACGAATTTGATGGTTTTGTCGGGCGTTTCCCGGCAATCGGAACAAGCCACGACAGCATCATCGCCCTTTTTTCGGCAAACTTCACAATATAGATAAATTATGATGAAGTTCCGTTTTACTGGATAAGAGTAAAAACCCTGCCAGTTCCCCTTCAGTGGTTCACCAAAGGCAACAGGGTTTTCCATTATCATGTCTACCTTTTGCTTAACCTGTTTTTTGATGGATGCGTGTTTTTTTACTGCCTTCAGGAAAGCAGTTTCAAATCTTGATTCCATCACTCCCCAAAGACCTCATCATACGAATGCCACTGTGCAGTTCCGGTTCGCAGTTTGTTCTGAGCATCTTCCATTGCCTGTTGGAAGGCAGGGTGAGAGAGAACTTTTTCCATCTGTTGGCCATCTGCACGCCGTTTCAAGGACAGCAAGTATTGCGTTATCATATCTGCCACCGAAGTACGATTTTCTGCGGCAAAGATTTTGGCAAATTCGGCTAGATCACGGTCAAGACTTACATTAAGACGAGTTTTAGACATAGTAAACCTCCATTCATTTGTTCCCACAATACACACTGCAGGAACAAATGTCAAGAGTGATAACCTTGAACTTCCGCCCTCAAAACATCTAACCGTACAAGTTTTCAATCCATTTCATGGCTTCGGCATCATTGACTTTGCCAAGATATCGCTGAGTGGTCGATAAATCAGAATGTCTTAAAATCACCTTGCTGACAATTTCGAGGGGCGTTCCGGACCGTGAAGCATAAGTTGCCGCATGCCTCCTCAAATCATGGGGACGCAATTTTACACCGACCATTTCTCCGCTTTTTTCACCATTGCCTAAGCCGCCACATAAGAGATCGGAAAGATTCTTTGGGTGGCACTGATCTCATTGTCATTCACATAATCATTTAATCGCCGTAATAATTTTCTTGGGAGATAGACTGCTTCACTTTCGCGACCGCTTTTTGGTTCTTGAATGATCAATTTTCGATCCTCAATATCTCGTGGAGTCAGTTTCAAAACTTCGCCAATTCTCATCCCACCCCTGGCCATCAGCTCTAAGATAATCCTGTTTCGGATTTTCATTGTTGTGAAAATGATTTCGTCGATAGTCTCTTTGTCAATGATCTTCCATTGGATGCATGTTGGCCGACGGAATATTTTCTTGATAATTGGTGTTACACAATGATTTGTCAGATCCGGGGAAGCGGTATTGATTGTGAAATTGTAGAAAGACGAAAGAGTCGAGTAGCGATTACGTTTGGTTGACTGCTTATTGCCGTTGGTGATTTTAATCAAAAAATCGAGAACCTCATCTTGCCCGACCTCTTCCAGTTCTCGACCAGTAACTATTTCAGAAAAATTGAGCAATACGAACTCGCAAGTTTTAATGGTATTTTTTTTTGGAATTAACCCGATGGTACTGAAGGTGATAATCGACTGTTTGGGAAACGTTCATCTTTTTTCTCCTTTACAAAAATAATGTTTTAAGATCCCTACCTATACCAGCTTTATGATAGCAGAAATTATCTTGAAAGACAGCTCGTTTTGGGTGCTTACGATAAACCTCAAGCGCGTCTTTCGGTTATAAAGTTAAGGTTGCCACAACATTGTTAAAAGTGATAATGCCAGATGTGTAATAATTTGCTGTAGAACCAACAACAAGTTTGTATGATCTTTTTCGGAGAGATTTTTCATGGCATTTTCTATTGAAAAAATTGAGTCAGACTTACTCAAACTACCCCGGCAAGAGCGAGCTTTTTTAGCTGACCGTCTTCTCGGATCCCTTGATGTAGAAGTTTTTAATGATGTCGAAGAGGCTTGGATTGAAGAAG
>JAYEKE010000190.1 GCA_034660915.1 Pseudomonadota bacterium | reverse complement strand
CCGTGATTGGGGACATTCTTGAGTTTCGCGTTAAAAGCAAATTCAAGCTGTTTCTCCACTGGGCGAGCGATAGTCAAGAGTGTCCCCCCGCGAAGCACGGCGAAGCAAACGTGCAAACCAGTACGGACCGCAGGCGAAGGAAGGCGGGAAAGTGAATTATCACAAATTCGGGACGCAGGACATGGTGAAATCATTCATATTGCCAAAAAAGATAAAAAAACTCACGGCAGCACAAAGATGCAATCTTTTTTTCTTCGTGTTCTTCGTGTTCTCCAGTGAGCGTAGCGAATGGGTGGTTAAAAAGAATTTCTTGTTTTTTTACCCCTCAAGGGGGTACTGAAAAGAGTGACAGGTTTTCAGGAGTAAGATACTAATCAGCCATTGGCATCAGGTAGGCGGCTATGGGAGTCTCACACTCCAGGGCTGAATTGAGCTTGCCGGTCAGGCTTTCTCCCAGCACGTACCATAACAGACCCCGTTTTTCTTTTTTTTCAACCACTTCCGGCTTGCCGGTTATTCCGGCCTTCCCGGCCAGGTCACGAATAGCCTGTTGCAGCGAACCGAGTTTGTCCACCAATCCGTATGCAAGGGCCTGGCGGCCGGAGAATACCCGCCCATCCGCAAGATTGAGCAACTTATCCAGGGGAATGTCACGGCTTTCGGTTACCGCGACCACAAATTGATTGTAGACATCATCGATCATTTCCTGAAGCAGGACCTTTTCTTCAGCTGACATGGCCCGCAGGGGAGAGCCGATATCTTTATGGGTACCGCTCTTGATAACCTCGCTGCCCACACCGAGTTTATCAAGGACTTTTTTCCAGTTGGTGAACTGCATGATAACCCCGATGCTGCCGGTCAAGGTTCCGGGATTGGCGTATATTTGCTGGCTGCCACAGGCCACATAATAACCGCCGGAGGCGGCGACAGTGCCAAGAGAGCTGTAGATCGGCTTGATTTTTGCGATTCGTTTAATTTCAGCATAGATTTCCTGGGATGGAGCCACCGCGCCTCCCGGGGAGTTAATGCGGATAATGATTCCCTTGATTCCAGGGTCCCCGGCCATTTCTTCCAGCTGTGTTACTGTTTCCCGGGCATCAACAATAACCCCTTTGATGTTGACCAGGCCTATCTGGTTATCTCCTCCGGAGCGGTGGTCACCGCTGATAAAATAGCCCACCAGGGCAATGCCGATCACGATAAGAAGGGTGATGATGAGGAGGATAATCAGTATCTTTTTCATGGATATTTTTCCTGTTTACTGGATGATGAAAAGGACATACATGCCCAGTGCATAGATAGTTACAATAGATATGGCCTCCAGGTTGAGGCCCAATAATCGTCTTTTAATCTCAAATAAAGAGAAAAATAGATATATTGATGAGAGGAGAATAACCAGCTGGGTTATCAGTATCTGGCTGACATGGGCGTTGGCATATAATGAGCCGGGGAAATATAAGAGATCGGCAACGGTCAGGATGGCAATATTGAAAATGTTGCTGCCGAATATGTTGCCGGCAGCCAGGGCGAAGGAACCTAAACGTATAGCACTGAAAGTAACAGCCATTTCCGGAAGTGAGGTGGCGATGGCCAGAAAGAAATTTCCGACGAAAGTGTTACCCCAGCCGGTTGATCTGGCTATCTGTCCCGCGGTGTAGGAGAGGACAAGTGAGGCAATAACAATGATGGTTGCAGCCGATAAAATTTTCCTCTTTAACTGGTTTTTTTGTTGTTGCTGGGTTTCGGAATCAAGTCTAACCTTGGAGTAATTGTTTGCCGGAGATTGGTTGCGCTGAAAATTATAGAGAATTTTAAATCCAGCCAGGTAAGTCGCTACGATGGCCAGTGAGAAATAATCGAGATGTGCCACTTGCCAGCGTCCATGAATCAGGATGGCTAAAGATGCCAGTCCCACCATGATCAGGGAAAGAAAAGCCGTCAGCAGGTTGTCATTATTCAGGGTGTAACGGCATTTTTCAGGGGAAAGATTTGCTATCCCCAGCATGGCCAGAATTGCCAGGTTGCAGGAGTTGCTGCCAAAAATATTACCCAGGGCAAGGTTTGGGGAATGAACCAGAGTTGAGGCCCCGATGGTGCTGACCAGCTCGGGTAAAGAAGTGATGAATCCTAAGAGAATAACGCCGATGAATCCATGAGCCAGGCCGGTCTGTTCAGCCAGCTCTTCACTGTGTTGGGTTAATTTGCGGCCGGCGTATAAAACGCATCCCGCAGCCAGGAGAAAGAATAACCAGCTCAAAGTGACCATGAGGGGTAGTTGGTAGGATTGAGATTAGTATAGGGGATCAAGGCAGCCACTGATTGCTGCCTTGATCCCCGTTGGCTGCTATTCTGCAGGATCAGTTGATTTTGCAGATTCAGGGACTTCTTTGCTTTCATCAGTTGTTTCTGCTGGTTGATCAGGGACCTCTTCTTTTATCTCTGTTTCTGCATCTGCATCGTCTTTTTCATCGCTTGCTTCGACATCTGCATCTGTCGGGGAAGATACCGAAGTTGCCTGCTGCAGGATTTCGCCGAGGCAGACTTTGCCTTTCTGGAAACTGTCACTCATATATTCTCCGGTTTCCAGCTTTTCTTTTTCCTCAAGGTGCCCCTTGATACTCAAGGCAATTTTCCGGTCATCATAATTGATGTTGAGAACTTTGGTGGTGATCTGGTCACCCACCTTGAGTACATCTTCAGGCTTTTTATTTTTATCTGCGGTAATTTCGGAGATGTGAACCAGTCCTTCAACTCCGTCTTCCAATTCAACAAAAGCACCGAAATCAGTCAGGTTGGTAACCTTGCCGTTTACATTGTCACCGGCAATAACCTTTTTACTGATAGTTTCCCAGGGATCTTCCTGCATTTGTTTTATTCCCAGGGAAAACCGTTGGTTGTCTTTGTCCAGGTTAAGGACAACTGCCTGAATGGTCTCGCCTTTAGTAAATTCTTCACCTGGATGTTTCAGGCGTTTACTCCAGGAAATGTCAGAAATATGTACCAAGCCATCAATATCGTTTTCAATACCCACAAAGATGCCGAAGTCGGTGATATTTTTGATTTCACCCTCAATCTTGGTGCCAATGGGGTATTTGTCAATCAAGGTATCCCATGGGTTGGGTTCAACCTGTTTCATTCCCAGAGAAATGCGCCGTTTTTCTATATCAATACTCAAAACGATAGCCTCAATATCATCACCCACCGATACTACCTGCGAAGGATGCTTGATCTTTTTGGTCCAGGACATTTCTGAAACGTGAACCAGGCTTTCGATGCCTTCTTCAATCTCAACGAAGGCACCGTAATCTTTAATGCTCAGAACTTTACCCTGAACTTTGGTGCCTTCCTGATATTTTTCGCCTGCCGTTGCCCACGGATCATCCTTAAGCTGTTTCATGCCCAGAGATACCCGCTGTTTTTCCTCGTCGTACTTGATGATTTTTACTGTGATTTCATCCCCAACCGTGAGCCGTTCGGTAGGATGATTGACCCTCCCCCATGAAATGTCAGTTATATGAAGTAGACCGTCAAGGCCCCCAAGATCAATGAAAGCACCGTAATCGGTGATATTTTTAACGATGCCTTCAAGTACAGCACCTTCCTTGAGTTTGGTCAGCAGTACCTCTTTCAAGGCTTCCCGCTCTTTTTCCAGCAGGGCCCGGCGGGAAATAACCACGTTGTTGCGTTTCTGGTTGTGTTTGAGAACCCTGAAATCAAATGTTTCTCCAATCAGTTTATCCAGGTTGCGAATCGGTTTGAGGTCTATCTGGGATCCAGGCAGAAAAGCCGGAACGCCGATATCCACCGAAAGGCCTCCCTTAACCTTGCCGGTAATGGTCCCCGGGATGGAGGCTTCTTCATCGTAAATCCTTTTTATATCTTCCCAGACCTTAAGCCGTTCAGCCTTGATCCGCGACAATTGGATATTGCCATTTTCATCTTCATAACGTTCAAGAAATACATCAACTTCATCATCTACCTTGAGGGTGCAATTCCCCTGGGCATCAGTAAATTGGTTGAGAGGTACCTGGCCTTCTGACTTATAGCCGATATCAATGACGGCACTTTCAGGATTCATTTGAATTACTCTTCCTGTGACGATGCCGCCGACTTTGATATCCTTGATGCTCTCTTCGTACATTTTCTCAAAGTTGCCCGCGAAATCCTCATCATCAAATTCTTGGTCCGCATCTGCTGACTGGAATTCTTCGCTGGCTTCTTCAAACTTGCTGCTTTCCTGATCTTCGTTGGTTGTGGTGATGTTGTTTTCTTCCATTGACAATCTTACCCCCTGTGAGATGTCGACAAATGATCTGTTTTGCTCTTATCCTGCCGCAGCCCGCTGATTAATATGAACTAAACGGCCAGCAGGCTGACAGGCAGTGAAAATATTGAACAGCCATTGTCGCTTTTTTAGGGTTGCCGCTATATCATAGGCGGGTGATAAATGCAAATTATATTTATTCATGTCTGTAAAGAATAAAATCAACCTGGGCAGGATATTATCAGTTTAAGTCTCAACTTTCTGACTTGTATTCCAGAGGGACATATCAGCAGGATGTTCAGGCTTGGCTCATAGCGGTATTGGCCGCCTGGGTGGGGACAGTTTTAAAACTGTCCCCCATTGTGATTCGCGGCGGACGCCTCGTAAGCTGGCCTGTCTGCGTGCGGCACGCACAGGCAGGCCATGGACGGCCGGCAAGAATGAGCGCGAGCCATGCCGAAACATCCCTGAGATTTATTTCAGTCCTGCCTGTCGGCAGACAGCTGTTTTTAGAGCAACTCAGAAAGTTGTTTAAGTGCTATTATTATTTTACCGCGGGAAGGTGGGTCATCACGACAGGTTGTTAATCTCATGAATAACCTTTTCGATCAGCCATCTAGGGGTTGAAGCACCGGCAGTAATGCCCACGGTGTGAATGCCCGCAAACCATTCTGCCTGCAACTGTTCAGGGATTTCAATATGGTATGAGCATGGTTGTATAGCTTTGCACAACTGGTAGAGACGGGTGGTGTTGGCACTGGAGAAGCCGCCGATAATAATCATGCAATCGGTTTCTGTGGCGATGGCCAGTGATTCCTGCTGCCGGTCACTGGTGGCATTGCAGATGGTATTGAAACAGCGGGTTTCGCCTTTCAGGGGCAATAAACATTCAGCGACGCTGCTGAAGTTTTCATATGATTGGGTGGTTTGGGCCAGAAGAGCAATCTTGTGGGGTTTTTTCTGGTGTTTGACCACCTCGACCGGTATTTCTTCCGGGCCGGAAATCGCCAGGGTATGGACTGGATCTCCATAACTGATCAATCCCTCCACTTCAGGGTGATGCTTTTCTCCGACTATGATAACCTGATATTTTTCTTCCTTCATCCGGGCAACAATTTCCTGGGCCCGTTTGACAAAGGGGCAGGTGGCATCAATAACGGTTATTGCCGGATTGTTACTTAATTGGCTTAGCTCCTGCCTGGTGACGCCATGGGAGCGGATAATGATGATCCCCTGATCCACGTCTTTGGGAGAATCCAGGGGATGAATACCTTTTGCTTCCAGATTTTTAACCACCTGGGGATTGTGAATGATAGGCCCCAGGGTATAAATGGGCTGGCCAGGATAATCCTCCGCGGCTTTGACCGCCAGGTTGACCGCGCGTTTAACCCCGAAACAAAAACCGGCAGTGGTGGCCAACTTAATCTTCATTGGTAACGGCTTCCTTTATCAATCTGGTGATGGCTGAGACTACGGCGGGAATATCCATGGTTGTGGTGTCCAGCCGGTGGGCATCCGCGGCCTGGGATAAGGGAGAATGAGCCCTGGAGCTATCATTCAGGTCCCTTTGCTTGAGTTCCTCAACTACTTTTTCCAGGCTATTGGCCTGTCCACCTTGCTGATGTTCCAGATGTCGGCGTTTGCCACGTTCCAGTGGTGAGGCGTCCAGATATACTTTAACTTCAGCATGGGGGAAAATTACGGTGCCGGCATCTCGCCCTTCGAGAATAACCGGGCCGCTTTCCCCCATTTTTCTTTGCATGGCAACCAGGGCTTTGCGGACGGCCGGAACCGCTGAAACCGCCGAAGAGAGCATGTCCATTTCCGGGGTGCGAATTTTTTCTGTTACTTCTTCACCGTGGCAAAATACCCGGTTTATTCCATTTTTCCATTGAAAATGGATGTCTATATCCTGGCAGAGGCGGGCGAGCCGGATTTCATCATCCATGGCTATGTGGTGCTTTTTCGCCTGTAATGCCACACAACGGTACATGGCTCCCGTGTCGATATAAGTGAAATTTTCCTGGGCCGCCAGAATCTTGCTGATCGTGCTTTTGCCGGCCCCTGATGGACCATCGATGGTAACCACCAGTCGTTTCGATTTTATGGTTGCTTTTCTTGTCATGGATTTTCCTTATAGTCCCTATTGCCGGACCATGGCCAGCATTTGGCTGAAATTGGGAAATGAGGTGCTGATGCAGAGAGAGTCGTCAAGCTTTACTTCATTTTTCTGCGTGGTTCCGGCAATGATTGCCGTCATGGCGATCCGGTGATCATGAAAAGTCCTGAATGACAATTGCCGTTTTGCCGGAATTCGGATGCCTCCATGGATGATAATGCCGTCTTCAAGCGCTTCGGTTTTTGTTCCCAGGGCGTCGAGCAGTAGGGTGATGGCCTCCAGTCGGTCGCTTTCTTTAACCCGTAGTTCACGGGCATCCTTGATGGTGGTCGTTCCTTCAGCATGGGCGGCCGCCAGGGCGAGAATGGGAATTTCATCAATGAGCAGGGGAATCAGGGCGCCGGAAATTTCGGTTCCTTTAAGCTGCCGGTTTCCGTGGACCGTCAAGTCGGCAACCGGTTCGCCGCTGGCTTCCCGTAGGTTTTCGATGATGATTTCACCACCCATTTTCTGCAGAGCCTGGATGATGCCGCTGCGGGTCGGATTGAGGCCGACATTGGTGATGGTTAGCTGGGAACCACGATTGATCATGGCGGCCACCAGGAAAAAAGCGGCCGCGGAGATGTCGCCGGGAATGATGAAAACAGTACCATTATACTCTTGCTGGGCCGGAGACATGCTGATGGTTGCAGCGTTTTCTTCAGTTAATAAAGTTTTTACCGGAATTCCGAGTGCCTTGAATATCCTCTCGGTATGATCCCGGGACAGGGATGGTTCCGTGATGGTCAATGGACCGTCGGCGTACAGTCCGGCCAGCATCAGGGATGTTTTTACCTGGGCGCTGGCGACCGGACTGGAATAAATGATTCCGGTAAGCTTTCGTCCCTGGATGGCCAGGGGCGGCATGGTATGGTGTTCCCGTCCCCAGATGGTGGCGCCCATCCGGCTGAGCGGTTTGATGATTCTCCCCATGGGTCGCTGGTTGAGAGAGGCATCGCCGCTGATGACCGAAAAAAATGACTGAGCACTTAGCAGTCCGGTCAGTAACCTGGTGGTGGTGCCGGAATTTCCACTGTAAAGAATATCGGCTGCTTCCCGCAGGCCGTGCAGCCCCCGGCCCTGAATTTCGATCTCTCCCTCAGCCTCCAGACCGGTAACCGATACTCCCAGGGCCTGGAAAATCTTTAAGGTATTCAGGGTGTCATCAGCCCGCAAAAATCCCCGCAGGCAACTTTTCCCCCGTCCCAGGGCGGCCATGATAGCCGTCCGGTGACTGATAGATTTGTCACCGGGGAGATGAAAGGTTCCTTGTAACGGTTTTGTCGTTTTATTCATGATTTACTGCCTATATTCTTCCCTTAACATAGGAGCCGATTACTTTGTAGTACTGGCTCTTTGCTTCCAGTTCCTTAAGGGCTGCGGTCACCTCTGGATCTTCCTGGTATCCATCAAGATCAATGAAAAACATATATTGCCATGGCTCGCCCCGTTTGGGACGTGATTCAATTTTGGTCAGATTGACGCCATGAACAGAAAAAGGTTTCAAGAGAGAAAACAGGGCCCCGGCCTGGTCCCTGGCGGAAAACAGCACGGTAGTTTTATAGTGCTCGCCGGGGACCTGGGATGTTTCCCGGGTGGAAATAATCAGAAAACGGGTGAGGTTATGGCTCATATCCTGAATCGAGGTTTCAATAACCTGCAGATGGTACGCCGATGCAGCATATTCATTGGCAATGGCGGCCGTCCCCGGTTCCTCGGCAGCCATCATCGCCGCCTGGGCGGTGCTGCTTACCGCGACCACCGGGATGGTGGGGAAATGTTCTTCCAGGTAAGCCCGGCATTGGGCCAGAGCCTGGGGATGGGAGTAGATTTTATTGATGGTTTCCGGGTCGTTGCTCTGGCTGAGCAGATCATGGGTTATCTGGAGCAGGATTTCGCCACTGATGGAGATCCGGCTCTGGGTGAACATATCCAGAGTATGGCTGACGATTCCTTCCGTGGTATTTTCCACCGGGACCACACCGTAAACAAAACGGCCTTTTTCAACACTTTCAAAAACTTCTTTAATGCTGTTTACCGGCCGCAGTTCAGCCGAGTAGCCGAAAAATTTCTGGCCGGCAAGGTGGGTAAAAGTTCCCCGTGGTCCCAAATAGGCAACCTGGAGTGGTTTCTCCAGGGCCAGGGAGGCGGAAATAATTTCCCGGAAAATATGGCGGACCGCCTGGTTGGGTAACGGTCCCTGATTGTGTCGTTCCAGTTGCTGGTAAATCTTCTGTTCCCGGGAAGGAACATGAAAATCACCTTGTTCAATCTTTTTTGCATCCCCGATTTCTGTTGCTAAGCGGGCCCGCTGATTCAGCAGCTTGAGCAGTTGTAAATCCAGGGTGTCTATCTCTGCTCTCAGGCTGTTAATGCGGTTTTTTGTTGAATTATTAGACATGTTTTAAAGGTTCAAGGTTCAAGGTTCAAGGTTCAAGGTTAAAGGCTAAAGGCTAAAGGCTAAAGGCTAAAGGTTCAAGGCTCAACTTTCTGAGTTGTTCTAAAAACAGCGGAAAGAAATTTACAAGGATGTTCAGGCATGGCTCTCGCTCATTCTCGCCGGCCGTCCATGG
>JAYEKE010000189.1 GCA_034660915.1 Pseudomonadota bacterium | reverse complement strand
CCAGGGTGTTCATTACTGCCGGGGCTTTGGGAATGGCTCAAGGCTGTCTTGACGCGAGCCTGAAATATGTGCAGGAGAGAACTCAGTTCGGCAAAGCGATTGGTGGCTTTCAGCTGGTTCAGGAGGTGATTGCCCGCCTGGCGGCCGAGATTGAGCCGCTGCGCTGGCAGCTCTACTATGCTGCTGACCTTAAAGACCAGGGTAAATCCCATGGCAAGGAACTTTCGAGCGCTAAATGGCTGGCTACCGAGCTTGCCGTTAAGGCCACAGCCGAAGCGATTCGTCTGCATGGGGCCTATGGTTGTACGGATGAGTATGATCTTGAACACCATTATCGGGATGCGGTTTTGAGTACCATTCTGGGTGGCACCACTGAAATGCATAAACTGATGATCGGCAGGGAACTGATCGGCATCAACGCCATCAATTGAGTTTAAACGGTAAGGAGGAGCCAGGTGAAAAGTTTTTGTACACTGCGTAATATGTTACGGCGTAACCTTGAATTTAATCCTGAAAAAGTGGCGCTTATTGAGGGGGAAAGGAGCTATACTTTTGCCCAGATGGTTGAACGCTGTAACCGGATGGCCAATGCTCTGCTTGATTTCGGCTTGAAGAAAGGTGAGCGGGTTGCGATTTTAAGTAAAAACAGTATCGAAAACGCCGAGTCTTATTTCAGTATTCCGGGTGCCGGTCTGGTCCTGGTGATGCTCAATTTTCGTCTGGCGCCCAAAGAGATGTTAGATATTCTGATTGATGCCGAGCCTACCGTAGTTTTAATCAATGAAGAGTATTTAGGTCATTTTGAAAAAATCAGACAGGATCTGCCCTTTGTCAGGGAAGTTATCTTTATTGGCGACCCGGCCAAGACCCCCGCCGGCTGGCATCATTATGAAGCACTCATGGCTCAAGCCTCCCTATCTTGTCCTGATGTTCTATTATCTGAGGATGATTTGGCGGCCCTTCTCTATACCAGCGGGACTACCGGAGCACCCAAGGGTTGTATGGCGATTCATCGCAACTTCTACCATGTCGGCCGCAGCCTGACCCTGGAACTGAAGATGGATGAAGAGGATGTCGGCATTATTGCGTCACCCCTTTTTCACGCCACCGGTGAAGTGACGTTGATGAACCATATCTACAGTGGTACGACCTCGGTTATCATGCCGTCGTGGGATGTTGCTCTCTTTCTCGAACTGGTCGAAAAATACAAAATTACTACCGGCATGCTGGCGACCCCGATGATGCTTTTTTTAACTGAATTTCTGGAAGCGGAAAAATATGATTTCAGCAGTTTGAAGAAGATCTATTTTGCCGGTGCCCCGGTGACCCCGGTAGTTTTTCAAAAAGCGATCGGGATCTACGGTAATGTCTTTATTCATTTGTTCGGTACCAGCGAAACGGTCGGGCAGACAACCATTTTGAAGCTGAGTGATGTGGCCCGGGCTCTGGAATCGGGCGAAACTGAAATCCTGGCTTCCTGCGGCCGTTCATTTGCCGATATGGAGAGTATCGTTGTCGATGAGAATGACAACCCCATAGCTCCCGGTGTAGTAGGTGAACTGAAAGTCCGCGGTCTTGGCAATACGATCGGCTATTGGCGTAAAGAGGCCGAGACCAAGGCTGTTTTCCGTGATGGTTGGTATTATCCCCTTGACCTCTGCAAGATTGATGATGAGGGTTTTATCTATATCGTTGATCGCAAGAAGGATATGATCATTACCGGTGGTGAAAATGTCTATCCGGCCGAGGTAGAAAATGTTCTCTATCGCCATCCCGCAATCGGTCAGGCGGCGGTCATTGCCTTGCCGGATGAAAAATGGGGAGAGGCGGTAACCGCGGTAGTGCAGCTGAAGGCAGGGGATGAGGTCGGCGAGGAGGAGTTGAGGCAGTTCTGTAAAGGAGAAATTGCTTCCTACAAGGTGCCGCGCCAGGTTCTTTTTATCTCCGAGATGCCGCGCAGCGCCAGTGGCAAGATATTGAAATACCGGCTGCGGGAGCAGTACCAGAAGAGCCGGTAGTTCTTGACGATACAGGTTG
>JAYEKE010000188.1 GCA_034660915.1 Pseudomonadota bacterium | reverse complement strand
GGGCCGATGCAATATATCTGGGAGGAAAAGAATTTGGTGCCCGCCAGCGGGCTAAAAATTTTTCTCACTTCGAACTGGAGCGTCTGGTACCTTATGCCCACCGTCAGGGAGTCAAAATCTATGTGACCGTTAATACCCTGCTGAAAGAGCAGGAGATTGCTTCTTTGTATCGTTTTTTAAGCCTGCTGCAGGATCTTGAGGTGGATGCGGTTATTGTACAGGATCCCGGAGTCATCCATATTGTCCGTCGTGATTTTCCGCGTTTACCGGTTCACGTATCAACCCAGTTGAGTATTCATAACGCCAATGGGGTTCAGGTTGCTGCCGGGCTGGGTTGTAAACGGGTGGTGCTGGCCCGGGAACTTTCCCTGGCTGAGATTTCCGCGGTTCGTCAACAAACTGAAACAGAATTGGAAGTTTTTGTTTTTGGGGCGTTATGTTTATCCATTGCCGGCCAGTGTCAGTTCAGCAGTTTTCTTGGTGGCCAGAGCGCTAACCGGGGTCGCTGTACTCAGCCCTGCCGGCGCTTGTATTCCCATGGTAGCCAGTCGGGATATTATCTTTCTCCATCAGATTACAATGCTTTGGAATTTCTGCCCCAATTAATGGATATGGGAGTTACTTCCTGCAAGATCGAAGGCCGGCTGAAAAGTTCCCAGTATGTGGGCCAGGTTACCTCAGTTTTTCGCCAGGCCATCGATTTGATTGCCGGGGACGGTGATCTGGAGCCTGAAAAACTCCGGGAATTGAACGCTCAGTTGCAATCAGCATATTCCCGTCCCTTAACCAGTGCCAATCTTTCCGGCACATACCCCAATTCTATTATCCAGCTTCATCAGCACGGCAGTATGGGAACCCGGGTAGGTACGGTCGTGGCAGTGAATGGCCATAGTGTACGGGTACGTATCAGCAGGAATTTGTCTTCAGGTGACCGGATAAAGGTGGTCAGTCGTCAGGGTGATGGGCGCAAGAACGCCTTTACCGTAAAGGAGGTTCGCCCGGTGCCGGGGGAAGGTCATAAACAGGGGAATTTTACTGAAGCATGGCTGGAGGTGCCGGTTCCATGCCGTCAAGGCGATGTCCTGGTGAAAGTGGGGAGCAAGGACTATTACAGCAGTCGGGGAGCGAAATACTGGCTGGAAAAATTAAAACGTGAAGTAAAACCTCCGGCGCGACAGCGAAAAAAGGTCATTCACTATGTTCCCGATCGGCTGGCAGCTCCTTCGCCGTCAGGGATAACGGTTACTGAAACCGCATCTGATCTGTTGCCCTGGCAGCTGAAGGTATCATCCTGGGAAAACTACCAGCGCTTTTCCCGGGAGCGTGGTTATGATTTGGTTGTCGAACTGAATCGCCAGATTATGCATCGGTTGGCGGGCCATGAAAGAAAAGTTTTTCAGCGCCATCCCAGTTTGATCTGGAGCCTGCCGGCAATTCATTTTCCCGGTAGTGAACAGCGGCTGGCAACGGAAGTTAAACGACTTTTGAACGCCGGCTTCAGACGCTTTCAACTAAACAATCTCGGACAGGTTCAGCTGTTTGAAAATCGGCATGAACAAGAACTCATGCTTGCTACCGGCGTCCACCTGCCGGCGACAAACCTGGCGGCCGTCATTGCCTATCGGGCTATGGGGTTTAGGGCCGTCCTTTTGTCCCCGGAAATGGATCGTGAAAGTATGGAAATGGTATGTAAGCGGACGCCGGCCGAGGTGAAATTGGCTTTGCTGATTTTTACTTTTTTGCCCCTGCTTCCTACCCGCATACCGTTGCCGCTTAACCGGAAGAAGGTGCCTTTAACCTCTCCCCATGGTGAACAACTGTATCCATATTTTCGTGATGGATTGACCTATCTGATTCCCACTCAGCCATTTTCCCTGGCTGACAATCTTTATCGACTTCCCGGAGCTGATATGATCACCCGGGTAATCGATTTCTCGTTCTATCCTCCTGGTTGTAACCCTGCTTCCCTGTTGACTAAAATTCGCCAGGGTAAATTGATTCCTCAGAGAACATTATTCAATTATTCACGAAAATGGGATTAAT
>JAYEKE010000187.1 GCA_034660915.1 Pseudomonadota bacterium | reverse complement strand
TAAAATACAGCACTGAGACTGAAAACGGCGGTAAAGGGGGCACCGGCATAATAGGCGTTGCCGCTGCCATCATCCTGGGCGGAAATACTGCCAACATATTTTTGATCAAAAAGATTGCTGATGGTCAAGCCGAGGGTCGCCTCTTTCAGGGAAAAGATTTCATTTTTAGTATAGCGTAATGCCATATCGACAATTCCATGGGGAGAAATGGACTGGTCGTTCTGGGGATCACCATAACGCCGTCCCACGTATTTGAACGTCGGGGCTATTTCCAGATTTCCCAAGGTATATATCAAACCGGTTTTAAACAACAGCTCAGGTGTATCCGGCAGCTGGTTCCCTTTGATATCCACGGTGGACCCTCCCCGCTCCAGGTCATCGTCAAAACACATCTTGGTATAGCTTGGATTAATAAAGATCAGCAGATTGTCCGTAGGATAAAGATTTATTTCCAGTTCGGTGCCAATGGCAGTGGCATCACCAACATTCTTCTGGTAATTAACCCCCACCAGCGGATCATAGGCAAGGGCCAGCAGATCGTGATGCCGGGCAAAAAAAACTGTGGGATGAATTTCAAACCAGTCGCCGTAATAGCGGGCCCCGACATCGATATTATCGGAGGTTTCCATCTTCCATTCATCAAAAATAGTCTGCAAGGTCATGCCGGCCGCCTGAAAACTGGCCCGGTTGGCGGTATAAATATTGGCAACCGGAACATAAGCATAGGGGCGCATGTAATTGCGGCCATAATTGGCATACAGTTCCAGCCTGGAACTCAACTGGTAGCCAAACGCCAGGCTGGGAAGCCATTCGTCATAGGTTATTTCATCAAGACTGAGCGCGGTATCTTCCCCCAGGTTGTGGTCCAGGGCTTCCTCATATGAATAAGGGGTACCGGCGGCGGCACTGCCACGGTAAGCGGTGCTGGCCGGTTCCGTGTAGGAAAAATATTTCATCCCCGCCTGGCAGCTGAGTTTACCGAACTGGCGGCCAATCTGCAGGTAAGGACTGTGAATATCACCGTTTCCATGATTTTCACTCAGGTATTTCCAGCCCTTATACACACGACCGGTGGGGGTTATAGCATTGGCCCTGACATATTTTTTCAGGTCATGGGATTCATACCAGTAGCCGGCGGTGAGACTGAAATCACCGTACTGTCCCAGGTATTCCGTCGTAATCCCATAGCGCTCAAGATCCCTTACCTTATCAGCTTTGCCATCCAGAGTCTTGCCGTCTTCCTCGCTGTAGTAGGGTTTAAGGGTCAGCGAGTGACTGGAATTGGGTTTAAAGCTCAGAATAGTCAACAGTTCATTGTTCTGATAATCCCCTCGATGATAGTCATAGTAATTGACATCGACAGCGCCATTACCGCTAAGACTGCGATTGTAATCATACCGGTAGGTATCGTTAATATGGTCCGCTTCAGCATAAGTCAAGGGTTTGAAATCATGCCGTTCCACATCATTGTAGTTATAAAATAATTCCAGGCTGCAGTACTTTCCCAGGAACTGGGAAATGCCGACGGTCACATGATCACGGGGGCCGAGATCGCCGCTGCCTTTCCATTTGTCCGCTTCCGTATAGGAATAGGAGGCAAAAAAACTGGTATCAGTCGGCAAAAGGCCTGAATCCAGGCGGATATAGCTGCGATGGGCATCATCACCACCAACCTGCTGGCGGAAATCCAGTTTAAATGCGTCAGCTGGACGCCGGTAGGTTAAAGCGATAGTTCCACCGCGGTTCCCGGATCCAGTTCCCAGGCTCAATGGGGTTGATCCCTTGTAAAGCCCGATTGACTCCAGGTTTTCCATATCGTAAATATCATCCCGGGGCCCGACAGGCATGATGCCGTAATTGGGCAATCCCTCAACCGACATACCGGCAAACATGCTCTTGATCCCGCGGATCCGCACATCTTTGCCGGAGATTCCAAAGGGATCCTGAAGTTCAGTATTGATGCCCGGCAGCAGATCAAGGACTTTAAAAACACTGTTCAAACCACCGTTTCCGGCCAGCTTAATACCCGCCGTGGTCACCTTGCTGCCGGTGTGCAGCAAATCCCCTTCATGTTTACTGGGCGAGATCAATTTTTCTCTGACCGTAATCGTCGCCATGGTCATTGGTTGAGATGGATCAGTATCCGTTCCGCCGGCAGTCACATCGACGGCCATACCGACAATCAGCATGATGACAAGGTAAAAAAGGATTCTTCTGCTCATGGTGAACCTCCAAAAAAGGAGGCTGATCGGGAAAAGTCCGGAATTTTCAGGAGGCGGGCATAAAAAAACCACGCTGGGACCTAACTCCTTACAGCCAGTTAGAACCTTCGTGGTTTTTTATTTCTGCGGTATAATCAGGCCAGCTTACTTATCGACCCTTACGATATGACTTTAACTCATGCCTTCTTGACATGAAATCTAATCAGGCCGAGATAAACATTTTCAGCCAGCAATGTCAAGGGAAAAACGCCCATTATGCAAGAAAAGTCATCCAGAAAAGTCCTTGTCTCTTTGTGAGTATAATTGTAGAATAGCAATTATTTTTTCAACTGCAAGGTTTAAGGATAGAAGGCATATAATGAAAAAAGAACCCCGTTGTGCTCACTGTGAGAAAAAAGTCTGCCGGGATGGAATTGATTGTTTCGGTCTGCGGGATGAAACCGCGAAACTATATAATGATCAGGAGACTCTCCGGTTGCATCGTGCCGCGACCGCCATTGAAGGACGCCATTATTGCCAGGAGCCGCGTTTACGCGAAGTTATTCTCTTTGCGAAAGAGATGGGGTACACAAAACTCGGACTGGCATTCTGCATCGGCCTGGCCGAGGAAGCCGCTGCTATCGACAAAATCCTCAGCAAAGATTTCGAAGTTTACTCGATCTGCTGTAAAAACTGTGCTATCAACAAAAAGGATTTTCAGCTCGAACAGATCAAAGACAACATAGATGAATACATGTGCAATCCCGCCGGCCAAGCCGATATGCTTAACCGCGTAGGATGTGAATTCAATATCATCTGCGGCCTCTGCGTAGGTCACGATGCCCTGTTTACAAAGTTTTCCCAGGCACCGGTTACCACCCTGATAGCCAAGGATCGCGTCCTGGGGCATAACCCGACTGCCGCAATCTATTGTCAATATATCCGCCGAACATTTTAAAAATTTTTACACGCACAGGTATTTATTGCGGACTTCTTCGTTATTTGCAAGCTCACTGCTGCTACCATGATAACGAATGGTGCCTTTGTCAATAATATAACCACGGTCGCTTAAGCGCAGGGCAACCTCCAGGTTTTGTTCTGCCAGAAGAATGGTCATGCCGTTTTCCTTGAGACGGAGGATCTGCTCAGCCAGGGTATTTACAATCAGCGGGGCAAGACCCTCCGTTGGCTCATCAAGTAAAATAAACTCCGGATTTATCATCAAGGCCCGGGCGATAGTCAGCATCTGCTGTTCACCACCACTTAAAAATCCGGCCCTTCGATTATCTATAACGACGACATGATCGATTTTTTTAAGCATTTGACTTTCTCCTCTCCTTTAAACCCGCCTTGGACATTCGGCTCACAGAGAGAATCAAAGATAAAAAGCCCTACTGGGTTTGGACACAGGGGGGAAATTTTAAATTTAAAATTGGCTACACCCTTTATAATTCCCCCGAAGGCTGGCCTAACCCCAATGTTACCGCCTGGGTGCAAATAACCGAAGCAAGTGATGTTGTCCCGGAGACCAAACATTCAGCAGGCCATCCCGGCCTGGTAATCTTTGATCTTTATTTCCGGCATATTGACGGCACAGCCATCAAAGATGACAAACCAAAGATCTGCACCCAGGACGAATTCGTCCAATTTCTTCAAACCGGAGTTTTGCACGGGGAGAAAATTGTCAGCTAAAATATCCGGAAAAATCACAAATGAATCAAGGGCGCATCATTACCTGGAAGGAATCCTGAAAGGGATTGGAGCCGACGGCATTGTTTCCGAAGCAGAATGCAAAGCCATTCATGAGTGGCTCGCTCTGCACCTGGATCTGACTGATCTCGCTCCTTTCTCCGACCTCTACGCCTGTACAAAAAGAATAGCCGAAGCCGGGCATGGAGATCCGGAAGAGATTGAAGAGGTAATCGAATATTGCCAATATTTCGAGAGCGCTGCCGGACCTATTGATCAGCTAACTAAGGAAATCAGGGTCCTTCACGGCTTTCTGCACGGCATCACCGCCGATGGCGTCATTTCCCTAAAGGAAGCCGAGGCCCTGAAAACCTGGATGAATGCCCACCAGTCACTGAAAGATCAATGGCCATTTAACGATCTTGGAAAAATGCTGAAAAGAATCCTGGCAGACAATTTTATTTCGCCAACAGAACACGAAGAATTAATGGATTTTTGTCGGGGTTTCAGCGAGCAGCTTCCGGATGGCCCGACCATGACTTTTGATTCAGCCGAGATATCCACGGGATCGTGGATGGATACGGAGGCCCCGGTCCTTAAAACGATTGATCACGTCTGTAACTGGGAAACTGAAATTATCTTCCCCGGCAAAAGGTTCTGCTTTACCGGACAGGCAAAGGCTGGAAAACGGAAATATTTCCATGACCTGGTAAATGAATGTGGCGGCATCCCGGAAAAAAACGTGGTAAGCTACCTCGACTACCTGGTCATCGGCGCCAACTCAAATCCCTGCTGGGCGTATTCCACCTATGGCCGCAAAATTGAAAAAGCCATAAATTTAATCAAGGATGGGCGACCGGTGAAAATCATCCATGAAACATATTTTCTCGATGCCTCAAAGAACGGAGCATGAAAATAAAAAAAAGACTTTTGCTTATTGTCCTCGCATTGCTGATATTCAGCCCTTTGCTATTCACATTTAGGATCCAGGCAGCAAGCAAATACCCCAAACTCAGCAAATCGTTCTTCGGATTTTACTTGGGTGAACATGAAGAACCATTCCTGCGGCGCTGTGAAAAAAATGCAAAGATATTCACAAAATTAACCTTCACCGACAAGCTGAAACCAGGATACATCTGGGAAATAAGAGGTTGCCTGAGCAACAACGACAGTATTTTAAAAACACAATCATACATTTTTCAGGATCAGGTCATATCTATAAGACTCTTTTTTAAAGATAATTCGGTCGAAAATTATAAGATCATTAAAAAAGCCCTGGAAAACAAATATGGAGAAAACAAAGCGGGCATGTCATCGACCCTGAAAACAAAGTCAATATTTAGTACTGCCGTTAATGTGCACGAAGTTATGATTTCCTGCGATCAGGATGTTAATTTTTCCAGCGACAATACCTTGATTCTTAGCTATGTTTATATGGATCCATTTAAAAAAGCTCTCGCCGAAGAAAAAAACAAAAAAACAAATAAAATTAAAAACGATCTGTAGGAACAATAGGAATAAGCCCTCGGTAATCGCCGGACAAATTTGACAAAATCTTCAACCGCTATTATGTTTTTCAGTAAGACTATAGTAACATCATCTTTATAAAGCACTAAATTTTCTGTGAATTCTGCCGACAATCATCCATAGATGGTAAAATAAAGCGCTTGACAAGAAGGGGTAAAAATGAACAAGGAAACAAAGCCTGAAATGCGAGAAGTAAAATTAGTTGCATCTAAAGAGTCTAAGACAGGCAGAGTATATGCCAATTATGTACAGGTTGCACTGTCGCCCTATGACATGACACTGCGTTTTTGCGATGCACCCCCTGGAAGTGATATTACCGGAAAGAAAAAAGAAATGGAAATCCCAACCCAATGTGAGGTGGTAATCCCTATAGAGGTGGCTGGGATTTTAGCAAATGTTCTTAAATCCACATACAATAACTACCATGAAACATATGATCAAGAAGAACCGCCCCAAGACTCAGAAGAAAACTGATATGGCCCAAAAAATTAATATAGACCAAAAGAGGATCAAGGCTATTTTAACTTGCCTGGAAAGTTCAGATGGATTTGTCCTCGAACTGATCTCGGCAATAAATGAAGCACTATCAACAAACAATCAAATCAAGATCGATGATTGTCTCGAATATTGGGAAGAAATAGCTGAATTAGACTGTATCCCTGATTTCAAAAAAAACTCATGGAGCGCTTACAACGCACTTATTGATGCGGGTATAGTAACGCCATGAGTGACAACACCGGGAACTGGAAAATAGCATACCCTGACAGTAAAACCGAAAAGAAAATAAGGCTCCTGATTGATTCTGATTCCTACATTGAGGGCCGATGGGAACATTTTGAAAATGACGTTAGTAATAATCCTTTTTACCACCCTAAAACCAAGAGGATTATGAAGCTTAAAGGAATTACCGGGTACCCCCCGGGAACCTTTAGATATAAAAATGAACCATTAAGAGTTCTCTATCTTCCCAACAAAGAAACGAAGACTGTTTACCCTTTGGAAGCAAACACCACAAATAAAATTTCCTATAAAAAAAGATAATAAACTACCTCATCCTCCCCCTAAAACAGCGACATAAACAAAGCAGATGATATTATGTCCGTCCGCCCCTATAAAAATAAGCGCGGCGAGATCCGGACGGGAAAGTGGACCATTGGCCCCTACCTGGAACGTGGATATCCCCGGCGGACGCTTTGGAGCTGAACATTTTAAAAATTTTTACACGCACAGGTATTTATTGCGGACTTCTTCGTTATTTGCAAGCTCACTGCTGCTACCATGATAACGAATGGTGCCTTTGTCAATAATATAACCACGGTCGCTTAAGCGCAGGGCAACCTCCAGGTTTTGTTCTGCCAGAAGAATGGTCATGCCGTTTTCCTTGAGACGGAGGATCTGCTCAGCCAGGGTATTTACAATCAGTGGGGCAAGACCCTCCGTTGGCTCATCAAGTAAAATAAACTCCGGGTTTATCATCAACGCCCGGGCAATAGTCAGCATCTGCTGTTCGCCGCCACTTAAAAATCCGGCTCTTCGATTATCTATCTTCCCTAAAGTCGGGAAAAAATCATAGACCCGATCTTTATTCCAGCCACCTTTTTTAAAGTTTCTGGCAGAAATCTCCAGGTTTTCTCCTACCGTCAGATCAGCAAATACCCGACGATTGTCAGGCACAAAACCAACTCCCATACGAGCCATCAAATAAGGTTTCATGCCGGTAGAGTTCATCCCTTTAAATTTTATCAGACCCTGTTTGGGTGGCGTCAGTCCCATAATGCTTTTCATGGTTGTACTTTTGCCGGCTCCGTTGCGGCCCAGGAGGCAGACAATTTCACCCGGTTTCACCGTCAGAGAAACACCAAAGAGAATATGACTAAGGCCATAATAGGTGTGGACATCCTCTAGGTGGAGCATTGGTAGTCGCCCCCTCCGAGATAAGCTTTCTGTACCAGTCGGTTATTGCGAATCTCATCAGGAGGACCCTGAACAATTGTTTTCCCCTGGTGCATAACCATTATCTGACTGGCAATGGAGAAAACCATCTCCATATCGTGTTCACAAAAGAGCAGGGTCAGCCCCAATTCCGAGGACAACTTTTCCATCAAACGAAGGGTCATGGCAGTTTCTTCAGGAGACATGCCGGCAGTGGGTTCGTCCATAATAAGTAATTCGGGCCGATTTCCCAAAGCTATGGCGATTTCTAAAACCTTCTGATCACCATGAGACAAAGAGCTGCTGGGCATATCCCTTTTGTCGAGCAGGCCGACACTAGCAAGAATCTCATGGGTTTCAGTAATTGCCATGGTTTTTGCCGATCGGATCAGGCGAAATGTTTTTTTCTGATAAGAAAGCACAGCCACCTGAACATTTTCAAACACCGTAAGACGATCAAAAAGGTTGACAACCTGGTAGGACCGGCTTATTCCCTGGCGGCAAACCAGATAAGGAGCCAGACCACTAATCTCCCGCCCCTTAAAACGGATAGTTCCCGATGTTGGTGTAAGTTGGCCGGTAACCAGATGAAACAAGGTAGTCTTACCGGCTCCGTTGGGTCCGATAACGGCAACCACATCTCCTTTTTCCACTTGGAGCCTGGCGCCGTTGACTGCCAGGAACCCATCAAATGATTTTTGCAGGGCATCAATGTAAAGCATTTGCCCCCTCTTTTTCTGCCACTGGCACGACTCTGCGGAAAAGAAGGCCGAGTACACCCTCCGGTAAAAAGAAAATGAGCAGCATCAAAACAATGCCCAGTACCAGCGTCCAGTATTCGGTATAAATTCCCACAAATGTTCTTAATATAATTATAATGGCAGCGCCCAGTGAGGGACCCATAAAAACAAACCAACCACCCAGCAGACACATGATGAGAATCTCCAGAGAGAGGGTCCAGAACATCAGATCAGGGAATACCGATCCCTCCACGGTGACAAAAAGAGTTCCGGCAACGCCGGCGAAAAAAGCGGCAATCATCTGGCCTGCCAGTTGATGTCGCTGAACATTGATACCAACCGCTCCACATCGTTCAGGATTATCACGGATTCCCTGAAAAATCCGGCCGAAAGAAGAGTTGACAATCAGATACATCAGCAGCAGGCAAACGACGGTAATAATCAGGCAGAAATAGTAGGCTCTGGTGGATGAGTAAATCAAATCCGGAATCGGAATGCCGTGGATGCCATCATCACCGCCGGTAAATGAATACCAGCGGTAAACCAGAGCCCAGACCAGAGATCCGAGAGAAAGTTGCAACATACCGAAATAGAGCTTGGAAAGTCGGACAGTAAGCAGTCCCAGAACGAGTCCCAGCAGGGCGGAACATAAAGGGGCGATGACATATCCGGCCCACAAGGGCAGCCCTGATTTTGTGGCGGTCAATGCTAAGGCATAAGCCCCGAATCCATAAAAAACCGAGTGATGAAACTGGTACATGCCGCCAAAGCCCAGAACCATATTAAGACTGGTAGCCAGAAGAGCGGCAGCAAAAATCAACGAGCCCAGATAGATATAAAACCGGGACATGAACTGCGGCAACAGCAGCAGGAAAACGGTCAGTAAAACCATACTGACAATAGTCACTCTGCCTTTAAACAAGCCTCTAAACAAAAATTTATCTCCCTATCATCTTAACTTTCTGAGTTGTTCTAAAAACAGCTGAAAAAAATTTACAGGGATGTTCCGGCATGGCTCTCGCTCATTCTCGCCGGCCGTCCATGGCCGGCTTCCGAGGCGTCCGCCGCGAATCACATCGTGTGATTCGTTCGGCGGCCAATACCGCTATGAGCCAA
>JAYEKE010000186.1 GCA_034660915.1 Pseudomonadota bacterium | reverse complement strand
ATGTTCCGGCATGGCTCTCGCTCATTCTCGCTGCACATCGTGTGCAGCTCCGAGGTGCCCGCCGCGAATCACCGTCGTGGTGATTCGTTCGGCGGTCAATGCCGCCTGCCTGTCGGCAGACACGGCTACGAGCCAAGCCCGAACATCCTGATAATGTCTCCTGGCAGCACAAGTCAGAAAGTTGAGTTGTATGCGATTAATTAATCAGCTACCGCTATAATCGTTGTTCCGGTCGGCAATGATTTTGTTGGCCAGGGCTAAATCTTCCACAGTATCCACATCAACGGCGGCTTCCGGCTGGATCATCATGATGGCTCCTGCCTTTAATCCCATTCGCCGGGAAATACGCCGTAACCCCTCTTTTATGGTTAATTGCCCCAGCAGGAAACGAAGTACAGTTATCCAACCGCAGACACTGACAATGCGTAAAGGTTTTTTTCGCTGTTGTTCAACCTGGCGCCAGAAATTGGCCGCGGAATAACTTTTCGGGGTCAGGAAGGCAAACAGGTTGCAGGAGCAGAAACTGCCGTCTTTAAGCTTGGTGACCGTACGCCGGCAGTTTGGAAAAGCTTCACTGAGCATTTCATAGGATGCCAGGCCAACAGCTAAATCATTATCGGTATTTCGCGCCTGGGAGCAGAAATAATCAACAATCTGCGGTGTCAGTAACGCGTGATCGGCAGTTGTTACCAGGACTGGTTTCCCCTGATCAATGTGTTGTAATGCCTCATAGGTGCTGGTGCTTGGTGTCTCCCGGTGTGCTATCCAGCGGATACTGTTTCTAGACAAAGCCTGGCTGAGTGCAGGTGACTGGTTGATTATCTCTCTGGAGGGGCCACAGAGGATACAGGAATCTACCTCATTGGAAGCTTCCAGGGCTTCAATAACGCGTATAACCATGGGAATGCCACCTACCGGTGACAGTGATTTGCATGGGGCGCCGGTTGCTTCGGCCACCGGGTCGCCTGATGATCGATCGGCGGCAAGAATAAGAGCGGTAAAATTACTGGTTTGTCCGGCCATCTATGTTTTTCCTTTTCGCGCAAAAAATATTCATTTTTAAGCCTTGAGCAAAGTTCGCAATGGTAATTCAGATTTCTTTTCGGTAGATAGAATAACGTTTAGATATCCTGCTGCCGAGAGTTTCAAGAATTTTTCGCATTTCCAGGTTGTCTTCCAGAATCCAGGACATTTCCACATCTATAACCCCTTTTTTTATTAGTGAATCGCGGGCTGCATCGATAACCATAAAGGCGAGAGCGGCTCCGATCAGCTGGTGTTGGTATTGTTTCCTGACCCCCATGAGGGCGACCCGGGCAGTTTTGGGATGTTTAACCTTCAATCGCCATAGAAGTTTCATCCAGCCCAAAGGGAATAAGTGGCCATTTAAATCAGTAATTATTTCATTGATATTCGGTAATACGACGATCATTGCGGCTGGTTTCCCATCCACCTCGGCAATCTGGATGAATTGTTTGTTTGCCAGTAGTTTAAGATCTTTGCCCATGGATTCCAGCTCAGCTTTGGTCATCGGAATGAATCCCCAGTTATTGGACCAGGCATCATTGAAAATATCGCCAATGATTTGTATTTCTTCATCGAAACGGGAACGGTTCAGATGCCTTATTTGTATGTGTTGCTTCACTCTTCTGGTTATCGCCAGCATGGCCCGGGGGGGGGTGAAATCTGCCTTGACCTGATAAGCCAGCAGTTCCTTGACCGGGGAAAATCCCTGCGCAATAATTCTGTGGCTGTAATATGGTTTGGCATGGCCCATCATAATGTAGGGCGGGGTATCAAACCCCGCTGTCAGCAGACCACATTCGTGGTTGATCGATAAATTAAAGGGTCCCATAATAGACTTCATTCCCCGTTCTTTCAGCCATGTCTGAGCAGTGTTCAGAAGTGTGGCAAATGTTTCCAGCCGATCTTCCGCCTCCAGCAGGCCAAAAAAACCGCACTGCTCATGGTGGTGATCCAGGTGAAGACGGTCAATCTGGGCACTTATCCTGCCGACAGCCTGCGTTCCGCGAAAGGCTATCCATGATTGAATCCGGGCGTGGGAAAAATAGGGGTTCCGGGAGTCGAGCTGGCGGTTTATGTCCATGATTAATGGTGGGACCCAGGCGGGATCATCCTGGTAGATATCCCAGGGTATTTTAATAAAACGATGTTGAAGGTAGCGGCCGGTTACCGGTTTAATGGCCAGTGGCAGATTATAGTTGGGTGACATATGGTATTATTCTTTATTCAATACTCAATTATCAGTGTGTTGACATAGCAGGCTTTTGATGTAGTGTCAGTTCAGGGGTACAATAATGATCATTATCTGTCAATATGAATATTAGTGCAAGACTGGATTGCCATAGTAATGTAACATCGCCTGATTTGCCATGATTACATTAACATATTGTAATATTAAACTATTTTCTTGAATATAGATTTTTTATATGCTAGGTGATTAGAAAAAGTTGGATTTGTTTAAAACGCATGTATATAATTCCTGGTTGATTCCACCCATGTTTATGGAAGCCGTGCATGTAGCAGTAAGCTTGTTTGTTCTGGTTTGCACTTTTGCTTCGCATGGGGACGGAATTTAATTCTGTCCCCATATTGAGACAAATATTGTTTATGTCATTAGTACCTTACAGGTTATTTTCTTGTTTTTTAACAAGAAAATGTTAAGTGCTTCACGGGTTCTTTGCCTTCAGGCAAAGGTTCCGATGAAGAAACTTATGCAAAGCTAAGTGCTTCACGGGTTCTTTGCCTTCAGGCAAAGGTTCCGATGAAGAAACTTATGCAAAGCTAAGTGCTTCACGGGTTCTTTGCCTTCAGGCAAAGGTTCCGATGAAGAAACTTATGCAAGGCTCTGATAAGAGTACTTATTTGCGGGCCGAAAAGGCCATATTTGGGTTGCGGGAGTTGTTCCTGCATTAGAATTATTATTGACTTTAATGCTGATTTTCGCTAAATGACCTTCTATCAAATTGGACAGGTAGCGATACCGTGCGGACTGTACTTGCCGGAGTTTAAGAAAATATGGAAATAACACCGACCTCTAATACCGTACCATTGCGGAATGGTGATTTTTTCAGTTTAGCTGAAGCTTTGGATTATGCGGCCACGGGCCGGACCGGCTATAATTTTTATGATGGTCGTGGTCGTTTGGCGACTGTTTTATCATATGTTCAATTGAGGACTGAAGCTCGTAAACTGGCAGTAAAGCTTTTGGCAACCGGGGCTGACCGTGGAGGCAGGGTGGCTGTTATTGCTGATACCCACCCTGATTTCATGCGAATATTCTATGCTTGTCAATATGCCGGATTGGTTCCGGTTCCCTTGCCGGCAACCATGTTTCTGGGTGGTCGGCAGGCATATGTTGAGCAGGTTCGTCGTTTACTGCATGATTGCCAGGCATCTATTGCCATGTCACCAGCCGGATTTCTTCCTTTTCTCCTGGAAGCAACGGAAGGGATGGATTTACTTTTTGCTGGCCAGATTGATGATCTGGATAAAATCGATGCCGCTCATATTGAGCTTAATCCTTCTCAAGCTCATGAAACTGCTTACCTTCAATATACTTCCGGCAGTACCAGGTACCCCCGGGGAGTCATCATCACCCAGAAGGCGGTGATGCACAATCTGTCATCCATCATCAGTTTAGGGATTAAAGTTCAGGAGAACGACCGCAGTATGTCATGGTTGCCGTTCTACCATGACATGGGTTTGGTGGGTATGGTTCTGGCGCCGATGGCTTCTCAGATGTCAGTTGACTATCTGAATACCCGTGATTTTGCTATGCGGCCACGTTTATGGCTAAGTCTTATAAGCCGGAATCAAAGCACCATATCCTTTGGTCCCCCTTTTGGTTACGAGTTGTGTGCCCGAAGAATACGTCTGCCGGAAGCAGATAAATTCAGTCTTTCCTGCTGGCGGGTGGCTGGTATCGGGGCTGAAATCATCCGTCCTGAACCTTTGCGGCAATTTGCCCGAACTCTGGAAGCAAGCGGCTTCGATTCGGGGGCATTTATGCCTTGTTACGGGATGGCTGAATGTTCATTGGCAGTCAGTTTTGTGCCATTGGGTCGTGGCTTGATAGTTGATGAAGTAAATGGCAATGATTTTACAGATCAGAGTCGGGAATTTTTGCCGATAGATAAAAATTCTGTTGAAGACAGGCAGCAAACGAACCGTTTTGTTGTTTGTGGCAATCCCCTGCCGGGTTATGAAGTGGAAATTCGTGATAATGATGGTAATGTTCTGCCTGAGCGACATTGTGGAACCCTTTTTGTTCGTGGCGGCAGTGTGATGGAAGGCTATTTCGGTAAAGAGGATGAAACTCAGGAGGTGCTGTCTGCTGATGGCTGGCTCAATACCGGAGATATGGCTTATTTATTAAATGGCAGCCTGGTGGTGACCGGGCGCCAGAAAGATTTGATTATTATTAACGGCAGGAACATCTGGCCGCAGGACCTTGAATTTTTTGCCGAACAACAGCCTGAAGTCAGAACCGGCGATGCATCAGCTTTTTCCATATCCGGTCATGATGGTGCTGAAAAAGCGGTATTGGTGGTTCAATGTCGTGAGTTGGATAAGGATGTCTATTCTGATCTTGCTCATCGTCTTCACGGCCTTCTCAAAAGGGAATTAGGGATAGAATGTCTGCTAGAGCTTGTTCCTCGCAATACCCTTCCCCGGACGACTTCCGGAAAATTATCCCGTTCAGGTGCCCGTTCCGGTTTTATGGTTCGTCACGCCGGTAGCAAGGCTTCCCTCGCTGAAACACTGTACTCGTTTCCGGAAATTTCAGCTCAAGCCATCTAATCCTTCATTCCTTTTTTCATTTTTATCGGTTTTTTGTAAAAATTACTTCTATAACATCTCAACTTTCTGACTTGCGTTGCCAGGGACATATTACCGGATGTTCGGGCCTGGCTCATAGCGGTATTGGCCGCCGAACGAATCACACGATGTGATTCGCGGCGGACAATCGGGGACATTGCTTTAGCGGTGTCCTCACAAGCCGGCCATAGACGGACGGCGAGAATGAGCGAGAGCCATGCCGGAACATCCCTGGAGATTTATTTCAACTGTTTTTAGGTCAACTCAGAAAGTTGAGATAACATATACTGAAGAGTAGAGAAGCTTTGTATTCACTTGTTGAAAACTATTGTGGATGTCTGTAGCATTGGTCAAATAAATCAGTATGACTGCCAACGAAACAGTAGTGACCGAGAGAAATGGAGTTATTGCAATTACCGGGGTGACCGGTTTTATTGGCAGTGCTGTTGCCAGACGGTTGACGCTTGCCGGTTGGCGGGTGAGAGGGTTGGCTCGTTCTTCATCGCAGGCCCGGATGCGGCTTTCCACTCTTGATAAACTGGAAATTATTGAAGGAACTTTAGAGGATTTCTCAAGTTTGCGGCAGTTGGTTAGAGGCTCCAGGGTTGTTATCCATTGCGCCGGAGCGGTTCGTGGGGCCCATGCCAAACATTTTAACCGGGTTAATGCCGAAGGGGTCACCTCTTTGGTACGCGTAACCCGGGAGATGGCTGAAAAACCTTCATTCCTTCTTCTCTCATCGTTGGCAGCCCGTGAACCACAACTGTCAGCATATGCGGCCAGCAAAAAAGAAGGTGAGCGGCAGTTGGCGCTGGTTGCCGGTGAGATGCCCTGGATAGCTTTGCGGCCGCCGGCGGTTTATGGTCCCGGAGACCGTGAAATGTTGCCGCTTTTTCGGCTGATGGAAAAAGGCGTTGCCCTGCTGGCGGGAGAGCGCCAGGCACGTTTTTCCATGTTATATGTTGATGATCTGGCAGCTGCAATTCAATCCTTCCTCGAACAACCTGAATGGTCACAGACAATATATGAACTTCATGATGGTCAGCCTGGCGGTTATAGCTGGGATGAAGTGGTTGTGCTTTTTTCTCGATTACGGGCTAAAAAATTGATAAAACTTCATCTGCCTTTGTCACTGTTGTCTCTATCGGCAAATATGAATCAGTTTATATCACGATTGACGGGGAAACAGCCGATGCTGACCCCCGGGAAAATATGTGAGCTGCTTCATCCTGACTGGGTTTGTGATAATCAGGCAATAATAGCTCAGACCGGCTGGCAGCCAAAAGTCAGTTTGGGAGAAGGCCTGCAGAGAACTATGAAATGGTAGTGATTGTGAACGGTGTATGGTATACGGCATAAGGTTTACGGGTTAGCAGACTTGTTCTGATGGTGTCCCCACTGCGCCTTACGCCTTATATACCTTTAACCTTGTACCTTTCTTTTATGAGGTGACTGGATGAAAATTAGTTATGATGATATACTGGCCAAACTTTATGGTATTCTCAGTGAAATGCTTGAGGAAGTTCCAAAACTGGATGAGAATACTGACCTGTTAACTGATCTTGGACTTGATTCTCTGGCGGTGATGCGATTGGTGGAAGCCGTTGAGGATGAATTTGATCTAGCTATCCCCTTGAATGTTCTTGCTGATGTCAGAACAATAAAGGAATTTTCGGAGCAGCTCCAAAAGATGCTTGAGGAAAAATAATCATGACTTTTTTTGCTAAATTGCGTCCCCTGGCGGAAGCCCGTCAGCATCTGGCTGGACAGGGGGTTGATTCAATTCATGTGGTGATGGATGAAATCCTCTCAGCGACGGAGGCAATCATTGAAGGCCGGAGAACCATCCTCGTCGGGACGAATAATTACCTGGGCCTTACCTTTGATCCTGCCTGTATTGAAGCTTCCTGCAGGGCTGCACGGGAAGAAGGTACCGGGACAACCGGCTCACGCATGGCTAATGGTAGCTTAAGCGGCCATGTTGCTTTGGAAAAGGAGTTGGCGGCTTTTTATGATCAAAAGGAAGCCATGGTCTTTTCCACCGGTTTTGTCGCTAACCTGGGGATGTTGTCAAGCCTTATGGGGCGTGGGGATGTTATTTTACTTGATGCTGATTGCCATGCCAGTATTTATGATGGCTGTCGTTTAAGCGGGGCTGATTTCATTCGTTTCCGCCATAATGATGCTGCCCATATGGACGAAAGGTTGCGGCGTCTGGGTGAGCGGGCGGCTAATACACTGGTTATAGTAGAAGGAATCTACAGCATGTTCGGTGACCGGGCGGCTTTAGAGGAAATTGTCGCGGTAAAACAGAAATATGGTGCTTTCCTGATGGTGGATGAAGCCCATTCCCTTGGAGTGCTGGGAGCTCATGGTCGGGGTTGTGCCGAAGATGCCGGGGTTGAAGACGAAGTTGATTTTATCGTCGGAACTTTCAGTAAAAGCCTGGCGGCAATCGGGGGGTTTTGTGTCAGCAACCATCCTGAGTTGGAGTTGATTCGTTATGCCAGCCGACCTTATATTTTTACTGCCTCATCTTCTCCTTCCGCCATTGCCTCAACCAGGGAGGCCCTGAAGATTATTCAGCATCGTCCTGAACTACGCCGGCAGTTGTGGGAAAATGCCAACCGGTTATACCAGGGATTGAAGGATCTCGGATATGTCCTGGGACCGGAGCCCAGTCCGGTTATTTCGCTACGGCTTAAAGAGGCTGAAAAAGCCTTTTCCTGTTGGCAGGGATTGCTGAAAGAGGGAGTTTATACAAATCTGGTGCTGCCTCCCGCTACTCCGGATGGGGGTTGTTTGCTTCGTTGCAGCGTCAGTGCCGCCCATACATCTGAACAGATTTCCCGAATTATTGCTGCCTTTACGACCGTTTCCTGTTAATTTCCCGGTGATCAATCAACACTTTGCGGAATAGCTGCCAGCCGCTTACGGTAATAAATTCATGCGCCTCCTCCAGAGTTTCTTCCGAATTTATCTTTATCCCAGTATTATGATGTTATTGGCTTTATTGCTGGCCGGTGTTGCTGAAGGTTTTGGCCTGGTTGCCCTTCTGCCTTTGTTGGGTATGACCGTAGGCGGTTTTGGCTCTGGTGCCGCGACTACGGTTGTCGATAACCGGGCAGGACAATTTGTGGTCAAAACATTGGCGGCCATCGGTCTTGAACCAGGGGCTAAAAATTTATTGCTCGTTATTGTTGTGGCCATTGTACTTAAAAGTATTTTGGTTTTGCTGGCTAAAAAAAAAGTGGGTTATACTGTTGCCCATGTGGCAACTGATTTGCGTTTGGGTTTAATCAGGGCATTGATTGCCGCTCGTTGGGAATATTACGTGGGCCAGCCGGTTGGCAGCCAGGCTAATGCGGTGGCGACGGAAGCTATGCGTGCTTCACAAGCGTATTTATGTGGTGCCACTATGGTGGCAAAACTGTTGCAGTCATTGGTTTATATCGGTGTTGCCGTACTTGTTTCCTGGAAAGCTACAGCAATATCTCTTCTGGCTGCAGTGATTTTTCTCCTGGCATTCAGTAAATTGGTGAAAAAAGCCCGACGGGCTGGGGCCAAACAGACTGATTTGCTGCAAAAATTATTATCCCGGCTAACTGACAGTATGCAGGCTATAAAACCCATGAAAGCCATGGCCAGAGAGAATCTGGCTGAAGCAATTCTAGTCAGTGAAGCCAGCCGGTTGAACAAGGCGTTGCGTAAACAGGTGGTAAGCAAAGAAGCCTTAAAGGCTCTACAAGAGCCAATGATTACTCTGATTTTGATCCTTGGGTTATATGTTTCTCTGATTTGTTTACATATTCCCATGGCCGAAGTTATGGTGTTAGTGTTTTTGTTGGCCAGAATTTTGACCCAGCTGGGAAAAGTTCAGCAGCAGTACCAGAAAATGGTGCTTGGCGAGAGTGCCTATTGGTCTCTTTTGGATAAAATACGGGAAGCAGAGCAGGAACGAGAACCATTAATGGGTGTTCATATACCAAAGCTCAACCACGAAGTGTCACTGAAAAATGTCAGTTTTTCTTATGGTGATTGCCAGCTGTTTAATAATGTTTCGCTGAAATTTCCTCTCAATTCATTTACTGCCCTGGTGGGAGTTTCAGGGGTTGGCAAGACAACCATCGCCGACCTGATTACTGGTTTATGTCGACCGCAACAGGGAGAAATCTATGTTGATGATCTGCCGTTACAGGTTATTGACTTACGCTTGTGGCGGCGGATGATTGGCTATGTCCCCCAGGATCCTTTATTGCTGCATGATACTGTTTTTGCAAATGTTACGGTAGGTGAAACAGGGATTGGAGAATCTGAGGTTGAAAGTGCTTTGAAAGCTGCTGGAGCCTGGGAATTTGTCTCGGCTATGCCCCAGGGAATGTATTCGGATATTGGCGAAAGGGGTGGTAAACTATCAGGTGG
>JAYEKE010000185.1:5180-29198 GCA_034660915.1 Pseudomonadota bacterium | reverse complement strand
TAAAAATTTGTCAATCTATAGACAAAGTCGAATATTTACTTACAAACTTTCACCCGTTGGGTGTTATTTCTCATTAACGTAACGCCTTTATTTTTCAAGGCTAAACGCTGATAGCTAACAGCTAATCACTTAACTTAGGTAAAAGAAAGGTTTAAGGAGTTGTCTCTATATCGTATACCGTAAATTTTTATAACTAACGGCAACAAGACCGGCCTTTGGCAGGTCAGACCCACATAGGACTGATATTTTTCAATAAAAACAAGAAATGGAGGAAGAAAATGAGGAACAAACTGTTAGCCGTGATACTTATTTTCAGCATGGTAGGTTTTCTTGGGATTTCCCCGACTTGGGCGGCCAAACCGGTTAAACTGGGTTTCACCTACATCATGTCAGGTCCTTTTGCCACTTATGGACAGTTTGCCAAAAAAGGGGCCTTAATGGCGGTTGATGAGATCAACAAAGCCGGCGGTATTCTTGGGCATCCGGTAGAAGCCTATTTTGAAGATTCCACCGGCAAACCGGATGTGGCCTTGAGGGCCATACGCAAGCTGGTCTATCAACAAAAGGTTGACTGCCTCATCGGTCTTGATTCCAGCGGGGTCGCCAAATCAGTAGTCCCCTCAATTCCCCAAATGAAAACTCCGTTGATCATCACCCATGCGGCAACCCCCGATGTCACCGGCAGCGTCTGCAACCGCTATACTTTCAGGGTTTCTCTCAACCTGGCCCAGAATGTAAAAACAGCAGCACGCCTGGCCGCTCAGACCAAGGCCAAAACCTGGACCACCATCGGACCTGATTATGCTTTTGGACACCAGTCCTGGGAATATTTTCAGAAATATCTCAAAGAAATCAAACCGGATACTGCTTTCATAAGCAAAGACCAGGTGGCTTTTCCGCCTTTCAAAACCAGTGATTTCAGCGCCTACATCACCAAGGTTATGCAATCGAAACCCGATGGAGTGCTAGTCTCACTGTGGGGCGGCAACCTGATTAACTTTATCCGCCAGGGATCGGAAATGGGATTTTTCAATGGTGATTTCGAAGTTCTGATTACCCTGGGGGCCGCCACCGAAGTTTTAAGTGCCCTGGAAGACAAGATGCCTGAAGGTTTATGGGTTGGCAGCCGCTACTGGTTCCTGGCCAACCAGTCTGCCCTCAACAAAACATTCGTAAAAAATTATTATAACCGTTACTATGAATATCCTTCTTACAACGCCCACGGATCTTATGGGGCTATCTACAGCTACAAGAAAGCAGCTGAAAAAGCCGGAAAGATTGATAAAGAAGCAATCATCAAGGCTTTGGAAGGTCTGAAAGTTGACCTGCCGGTTGGCACTATTTATATCCGCCCCGAAGACCATCAGGCGGTCACCGATGCCTGCTGGGGTAAAACGGCTGCTGATCCCGATTATCCGATCCGCATCCTGAAACCGATGAAAATTTTCAAGGGTGTGGATATCACCCCGGCGGTTAACCAAACCGGCTGCACCATGAAATAGGCGGTAAATATTATCAATCCGCCGGTGGAGGTTTTTTTACCAACCTCCACCGGCATTTCTCTACAAAAAATGGAGATGATTTTTGGAAAGCCTGGTAACCAACCTGCTCAACGGCCTCAGCTGGGGCATGCTGCTTTTTTTGATTTCAGTGGGGTTAACTACTATTTTCGGCGTCCTGGGGATATTGAATTTTGCCCATGGCTCCTTTTTTATGCTCGGGGCTTATCTCTGTATGCAGGTCATGCACGTAGTACCTTCTTTCTGGATCGGCATCCTGATCGGCCCGTTGGCCGTCGCCCTGCTTGGCATTGTCATTGAAAAACTGCTGCTGCGAAAAGTATACGGCCGTGATATTACTTTTCAATTACTGCTGACCTTTGCCATTCTCCTGGTCCTGGATGACGCAGTCAGAATTATCTGGGGGCCAGGCTACCACGTGGTTGACGCCCCGAAGATTCTCGCCGGCACCATCCCGCTTTTCGCCCATTCATATCCCGTCTATCGAATTTTTCTCGTAATCATCGGGCCACTTATCGGCATTGCTCTCTGGAGTTTTTTTCATTTCACCAGGTGGGGCAAGATAATTCGGGCGGCGGCGGTTAATCGGGAGATGGCCGAGGGTGTCGGCATCCGGGTACCTTTGCTCTTTACCGCGGTTTTTGCTTTCGGCACCTGGCTGGCAGCATTTGGCGGCGCCCTGGCAGCCCCGCACCAGAGTGTGGCCCCTTCCATGGGGGAAAGTATTATTATTGAAAGTTTCATCGTTGTGGTTATCGGCGGCATGGGTAGCTTTCCCGGCGCTTTTGCCGGCGCCCTGCTGCTTGGCCTGCTGGAATCGTTTGGCACCGTCTTTGCGGGTCGGGCCCAGATGGCCTTGCCCTACATTCTCCTGGCTCTGGTTCTGCTGATCAGGCCACGGGGATTTTTCGGCCGGGAGGCATAATCGATGAAAAAACAACCTGGCTATCCAAAAACCGTCATTTTTCTCATCCTTCTAATCGGATTTCTGGTTGGTTGTCCTTTTTTTCTGCCAACCTACTGGACCTTTATCCTCGGGGAAATCCTGATCATGGCCCTGTTCTCCATGAGTTTCAACCTGCTGCTGGGATACAGCGGCCTGCTGTCCTTTGGACAAGCTGGATTTTTCGGGGTTGGCGCTTACAGCACCGCCCTCTTGATTATCAAGGGCTGGCAATCCTTATCGCTGATCTTGCTGGTCGGAATTTTCACTGCTGCTCTGGCAGCGGTAATTATCGGATTTCTTTGTGTTCGCCGGGATGAAATCTATTTTGCCATGATCACCTTAGGTTTTGGCATGATGCTGTTTACCATCGCCCACAACTGGATTGAGCTTACTGGGGGCAGCGACGGTCTGCCGCTTGCATCTCTACCAACTTTGAGAATTCCTGGCCTTGAGCTTTCCCTCTTTGATCCCCGGAATATGTATCTTTTAATTCTTGCAGTTTTTCTTGCCGGTATCTTCCTACTCTGGCGCCTGGTCCGATCACCTTTTGGCCTCATTCTGACCGCAGTCAGAGAAAACAAGGAGCGACTGGCTTTTGTCGGCGCCGATGTCCGCCTGGTCCGGCTGGCGGCTTTTACCATTGCCGGCGGCTTGGCGGGCCTGTCAGGAACACTTTTCTGTCTTTTCAACAGCATGGCAACCCCCGATTTCATGCATTGGAGTTACTCGGCCAAACCGATACTGATGACCATCCTCGGAGGCTCAGGGGTTTTTCTCGGCCCGGCATTTGGAGCTGTAATTTTTTTCCTGCTTGAACAGGTAATAACCAATATTACCGATAACTGGATGATTTTTTTAGGTGCCATTCTCATTCCGGTGGTAATTTTCTTCCCCCAGGGGATCTTAGGCACCATGGTCAAATACTTTGACCGGGGGCAGGAGAGCGACAGACAATGACCGATGTTCCTATTTTAAAAATCGAACACCTGGGACATGCTTATGGCAAATTCCAGGTCATTAACGATATTTCTCTTGAAATACCCAAAGGGGAGCTGACCGCCCTGATTGGCCCCAATGGTGCCGGAAAAACTACTTTTTACAATGTGGTTTCCGGTCGCTTTCCACCCAGCAAAGGCAAGGTGTTTTTTGATGGGCAGGAAATCACCGGTAGACCAGCGCATAAAATTGTTCCTCTGGGAATGCTCCGATCCTTCCAGATTACCAATATTTTTCCGGAACTGAGCGTCCGGGAAAATGTGCTGATTCCTCTACTGCTCCAACATCGGCGGGGATACATCTTTTTCCGTCCACTGAACGGGGAAAAACAACTTTATCAAAAAGCAGATGAAGTTTTGAGTAAAATCGGCATTCTTGAATATGGAGACAAACCAGCCAGGGAACTGGCTTACGGCGACAAGCGACTGGTTGAAATGGCCATTGTCCTGGCCCGGAAGCCAAAACTGGTCCTGTTGGACGAACCCACCGCCGGGATGAATCCGGAAGAAACCGAAAGAATGATCCTCCTGATCAAGGAACTGGCCAAACGTTTTGGAACCACTTTTTTCCTCACTGAACATGACATGAAAGTTGTTTTTTCCATTGCCAAACGGATCTTTGTCCTCCACCAGGGTGGCCTGCTGGCCTCCGGAACCCCGGAAGAAATTCACGCCAACCACCAGGTCCGGGAAGCATATCTGGGAGGAGGGAAAATACAATGCTGAAAGTTGACAATATTCATGTCTACTACGGTGACAGTTACATCCTCCAGGGAATCAGCTTGTCGGTTGGCGAAGGTGAAATTGTCGCCCTGCTGGGCCGCAACGGTGCCGGGAAAACCACCACCATGCGCAGCATTGTTGGTTATAATCCTCCAGTCCGGGGAAACATACGCTTCCAGGAAGCCTTGATCAATAGCCGGCCGGTATATGCCAATATTCGCTCAGGAATCGGTTATGTGCCGGAAGAACGGCAGATTTTTCCGAACCTGACGGTAAATGAAAATCTCGAAGTAGCAATCCGACCACCGCGGACCGACCAGAATCCATGGACTTTTGACCGCATCTTCTCAACCTTCCCGCTGCTCACCAGGCTTCGCCATCACCTGGGAGGAGAATTGAGTGGCGGGGAACAACAGATGCTGGCCATCGCCAGAGCCCTGGCCGGCAATCCACAACTTCTGCTCCTGGATGAACCATGCGAAGGGCTGGCACCGGTAATTGTTGAATCCCTGGAGGCAATAATTATCAGCCTTAAAAGTGCCATGCCTATCCTGATGGCAGAGCAGAACGCCCATTTCGCCCTGAAAATTGCTGACCGGGCCTATGTCATTGATAAAGGACTTATCCGCCACCAGGGAAGCAGTTGCGAAATCAGCGACAACGAGGAGATCCAGAATCGTTACCTGGCAGTATAATCCATCAACGCAAAATAATCACCATTGACAAAAAAACCAATTAAATTTATTACTGCTATCATTATCCGAACTAAAGTGATATGCTTTGATTTAAAGTCAGCTGAATGCGGCTAATAAAGATACCATACTTTGACGGGAGGTTATCATGGATCAGGAGAGACTGAATGCCCTGGAAGTGGCACTGAACAATGAAATGAGAGAGCGGGAATTTTATCTCAAAAACGCCGAGCGGACCAACAACCCGGTAGGAAAAGCCATGTTCAAGCAGATAGCCGATGAGGAGCTGGAACATTATGATCGTTTGAAACAACTTCATCAAAGCTGGCAGAATCAGGGAAAATGGCCGGAATCTGTTCCTCTCGTCGTGGCGGAATCAAACCTGGAAAATACCATGAAAACGGTTATCAACCAGGTGGAGCAGGCAAAACCGGGAGACGATGATGATCTTAAAGCGGTGAGAACCGCCATCGGGTTTGAAGCCGAAGCGGGCAAATTTTATGAAAAACTGCGGGATACCTCCACTGATTCCAAGGAAAAGGACTTCTTTGCCCTGATGGCCAAAATAGAGTTTGAACACCTGGCATCACTCAAAGAAACGGAGGCATATTTCCTCGATCCTGCCGGGTGGTATCAAAAGATGGAGCATGGCGGCCTCGACGGGGCTTAACGCCACAAAAACCGTCATCAAAAAAGCCCGGCTGACAAATATCAGCCGGGCTTTTTTACAAAACTTTCTCTAGACACTTAGCAGGAAGCTTTCCAGAGACCATGAAGGTTGCAGTATTCACGGGCTTCAACCTGGGCCGCATCTACGGCAAAGAATGCTTCCGGAGCATCGCCGGGATTCAGCGCCTGACGATATAATTTTCCATCAGCCAACAGTTCGATGAAGGTAATATAGTGCTTTTCCTCCATGGGATGGGCCACACTGCCCACTTTCACTTTATAGCCGCCATCAACTTTTTCAATTACCGGCACATGCTTCTCTTTGGCGGCATCAACGACACCAGCTTCCACCAGCGACATGGGTTCATTGCAGCAAAGAATTTCCCCCACCCCGGAATGCAGAATTTCCACCATGTTTCCACAGATTTCACAGCGATAGATTTCATTTACTTTTTCAGCCATTTTCTTCCTCCATAGATTAAAGATTAATCTAGCTACAGACAACAACCTTTGTAACCTTAAGCAACTTTTTATTATCTAACATAACTGAATAATAATAAAGTTAATCTATTTTGTCAAGTTAAAAATTAAGAAACTCATTACAACCAAAAAACATCAGACAATTTACAACTTCAATGCTGTTTCAGCGGGAAACGGAGCTGATTGATTCAGCTATTGCCCGGAAGAAAAGCCTTTAAACAGACCCTTGAGGTCCTTTTTTATTGATTTTATTTTTTCTTCAGCCGTTCCGTCTCCTGAAATCATCTTTTTCAACTCTTCGGTTTCAGGGACACCAGTACCGATCATGTGCTGAAGATCAGGAAGTATCTTCGGGGCGGAAAAAGTTCCACTCACTACCAACGGCACCATCAGACCGGAACGCTCCTTGGTATCACCCTGACCTTTTATGGTCCCCACAACTTTGGGTTTTATCCTGAAATCCAGCAGTTCCTGAACCAGGTCAGCCTTTCCTACCGCGCTCAAACGCAGGAGTGGAGATTTCAACGTTGTCCCCGGGGTATCAACAAGGCCGTTTACAATGGTAAAAGGAACCAGAAGTTCAGCAAAATCAGTCCGCGGTTTTTCGACTGTTTTTTCAGCCAGTCCCAAACCAGTTTTGACATTACGGACCATTGATGCCAGGTCGATGCCAATAATCGCCCCATCCTTGAGAGAAATATTCCCTTTGCCATTTAAACTGCGCTTGATAGCTTCAGGCTCATCCCCAGTCATGGACAAAGACAGCTTCGAAACCAATGTCCCTTCGAGTATATCCTTTTGAAGAAAATCTTTGAGCAATGGACCAACTTTTACGTTCTTCAACTGCAGATCGAAACTGCTTCGGGGATGCTTCGGCCGGCAATTGAACATCCCGGCAGCAGAGAAAGTTCCCCGATAAAGATTAAGTGCCAGTGGATTGAGTTGGAATTTCCCTTCTTTTCCTTTTATCTTCACCACTACATCCTGGACTTGCAGGCCATGGACCTTCAGTTTTCCAGCCTTTAGTTTCCCATCCAGAATCAGTCGGCGCAGTGGAGCATAATCAATTTTCTTTTTTCCGGCAGCAGCGGTACTGGCCGGTTTTTTCTTTTCCCCGGTTGTTTTCACCGCGGGTACTTTCTTTTTATCTGCCGCCGGCGTAGCTATTTTTTCCGCTGGCGGAGGAAGATAACGATCAATATCAATCTGGTCCAGGTTCAAATCAAATTGTATATTCGGTCGGGAAAACTCATTGATACGGGCGGAAAATACCAGGTTAGAATTATCCAGCTCCATGGTTCCATCACTGATGGCAATATCCATTGGGCTGCCGGCTACTCTGGCATGCATCCCCAAACGGCTCAAGGACTTTGGATCTGCTGTTTCCAGCGGAAAGTCCTGACCGAATGCAATTGCCAGCTTGCGGGGTGAAAAGGGAGAAAGGTTCAGAGCCAGATCAAATTTCTGTTTACTGAGAGGATCAACAACATTACCTTTTACGGTCAAATCAAGCTCATTCATCGCTTTAACAACCATATCCAAAGGAATAGTTCCCCTTCCCGGCTCTTTTCCCAATGGCCCGACCATGCCTTTCATACTCACAGGGTGGCCGTCCACCGCAGCCGAGAATGAAAGATGAACCGGCTTGTCAAGAGAAACATCCCGCAAACGAAGGTTGATTGCTGAAATCTCTTTCTTCACCGCGGTTTTGTGATCCTCAAATCTGAGCAGGCTATTGGTAATCGCAAATTCACCAACAGCGAGTGATTTAATGGGCAGACCAGCACTTGTTTGGGTTGGAGTTTTTTTCTCACTTTGGACAACTGCCTTATTATCTGATTTCCCGATACCCTCCCAGTTTCCCCGGCCATCTTTCAACTTTTCCAGAGATACGCGAGCACCATCCAAGAGCAGTTTTTTCACCTGGATATCTTTTGCCAGCAGGGGCAGAAGTTTAACCCTGAACTCGAAAGATTTTACTGTCAGCAAATCATTTTCCTTAAACTCCGAAGGGTTGCCCAGATGCAGATCAGCAAGGGATACTCCAACCCAGGGAAAGAGGGAAAGCTTAATCTCACCCCCCAAAGTCACGGTCCTACCCGTCGTCTCAGAGGCCATTTTTTCAATTTGCGGTTTAAATTTCTGTACATCCACAACCTGCGGAACAATAATAGCTGCGGCAATACAAAGGGCAAGCAGAACACCAATGCCGAGCACAGCCCATTTGATAATTTTCATGATCATCTCCTCTTCATCATTTTTTTAACGAATCAATCCCTGGGGATCACATATTTCCCGTAAAACCCGAAGTTCTTTTTCCGTTACCGCGGGAACCTGCACTGCCCGCTCGCAATCCAGAAAAAACTCAACCGTCTCTAAAATTTCAGCCACTTCAATGCCCGGATAATAACCAGCCAGATACATCCTTTTACTGTTTTCATCAAAACGAAAAATGGCTTTATCGGTAACCACCAGTTCCGGCCCTCCCGGACGCAGACCAGCCCGCTGGCGACCATCCCTACCGTCAAGATAACCGGGACTGGTGAGATAATCAAGTTCTTCCACAAATCGACCCTTGACCTGGCGCATGAAAATAATCGTCCGACCGACAAAAGAAGCCACATCACAGGCACCGCCGCTACCGGAAAAACGTACCTTCGGACGCTCATAATCACCAATCACCGTTGAATTGAGATTCCCGAAAGGATCAATCTGAGCGGCCCCGAGAATTCCCACCACCCGGGGACCGGTGAAAGGATTCTGCATGGTCGCGAAAGCATCAGCAAGACCGCCATTGAGAGCGGTGTGGTACATGACCCGAGAATCAGCCACCGCCAGGGGAATTTCCTCCAGCAGGGAATCGATAGCCCCGGTTTCAAAAAAAATAACACTGCGGGGAGCACTGATATGTTTGGCAGCCATAGCCGCCAGCATGGATATGCCGGTACCGCAAAAAACGATTTCCCCATCCCTGATCTCCCGGGCGGCAACCACGGCCATCATCTCGCTCAAGGTAAAATCCATCATCAACTCCGCTCCAAACCGGCAGCGTAACCCTGAGGGCTGTCCGCCTTTATCCGCTGCAAGCTATCGGACCCAACCAGATCGCAAAGCCGCTCATGATTTTCAACCCCGTAGACGTATTCCTCCAGGTAATCACTGTATGAGACATCATCTCTGGCCACTTGTCGGTACATTTTCAGATATTGTGGATCATAATCATAGCACCCATAACAGGCGGTGGGATAGGCTCCGTAAGGTTGCAGCACCACCGCATCCACCAGGAAAAAAGGTAGCTGGTTTTTCCCCGGCTCTAAACGCATTTCCTCTTCCTCCACCAGCTTTTCACAGCTCACAATCAGGTGCCGGGCAGCTTTGGCCTGTTCCACATCGGCAAAGGTCAAGCCATCAATGCAGACAGTTCCCTGACGACCGGCTTTCTGCACGTGAATAATAGTCACATCCGGATTAATCGCCGGAAGCAAAACCACCTTTGCCGAATCTTCATCCCGGCGTCGAAAAGGATTATCCATAACCAGAAGCTTTTCCCGGGGCAAACGGGCTTCCGCTTCGCGAAATTCCGGCGAAAAACCCCATTTTTGCAAAATATCGGTTCCCAATCCGGAAGTGGTTGGCAGAAACGGCACCCCCATGGCCCCGGCCATAAACCGCAGGGTCATCTGGTAATTGGAATAATCCTCAAAATTGATTTGGCCGGTTTCTATAGCTTTACGAAAACGAATGCAGGTGGGAGCGAAACGACCATTGCCACCATAGGCAATTTCAATCGCCCGCACGCAGCCGGCACCAATCAGCTCATCAACTCCCTGACCATTGGAATGAGCGTAGATATGAAGACCACTCAAGCGCTGGCGGATAATTTCATACACCGCGGCCATAGGATTGCGATTCAGGGTAAAACCGCCAACGGACAGATGTGTTTCCGGTTTGACAAAGCGCCTGATAGCCTCGACCATACTCATGCATTTATCTGATTCTGACAATGGTTATCACCTCATCATTTTTATTGCGTGTTATAATCCCGGCAGCATTTTACTGTCAATATAAAAGGAACTCCTGACGTCGCTGACAGAATTCCTGCAACTCCGGCAGCCATGATTCAGAAAGAGAAACCAGATCTTCGCCATTTTCCAATGCCAGTCGAATATGTTCATCACCGGTAAGAATATCAATGGGCAACTTTTCGTCTTCGTATTCATAGGGCGGCTGCAGCCAGACAAACTGATCACCATACAATTTCATCACTACCCGCAACAGTTCCAGGCTTAAAAGATATGGTTGAAAAAGTCGGCGGTCAGTAACATGTATCTGCAACCCGCCGCATACCTGTGGGGACATTGCTTTATCGGTGCCCCCAAACCATTTGTCAAAGGTGGGAGAAAAATATGCCGGCCGCAGGAAAACACCGCGGCTCACCCGAAGATCAATTTCAGCCAGTATCCTCCCGGGTTCTATAAATGGTGCCCCCCAGAGTTCAAAGGGGGTGGTGGTCCCCCGACCTTCGGATAGATTTGTGCCTTCAAACAGTACCTGGCCGGGATATACCAGGGCAGTGGTCAATGTCGGCATATTAGGCGATGGCGGCACCCAGAAAGTATCAGTTTTATCTGCATAGTGTTTACGTTGCCAGCCGGTCATGGGCATCACCTCCAGCTGGCAGCCGAAAGCATAAACTTCATTGAGATAACGGGCCAATTCACCTAAACTCAGACCATGGCGCATGGGCAAAGGATAGAGCCCCACGAAAGATGCATTTTCGGGCTTTAACAGATTGCCTTCTACCCGTTCTCCCCCCAGCGGATTAGGCCGGTCAAGAACCATAACCGGCACCCCGGCCTCGGCAGCCGCCTGCATGACCAGCACCAGAGTCCAGAGATAGGTATATACCCGGCAACCCACATCTACCAGGTCAACCAGGACCAGATCGATGCCAGTGAACATTTCCCGTGAAGGCCGCCGCCGATCACCATAAAGACTCCTGACTGGTATTCCGGTCAGGGGATCCAGAAAATCTGCTGAAGGAATCATATTTGCCTGTTTGACCCCGTAAAAACCATGCTGGGGAATCCAGACCACCTGCAGCTGTCCCGGAAAAAATGCCATAATTTCCGCCAGCGAGGATGATCCACTCCGGACACAGGCCGCGGCATGGGTTAAAAAAGCAAATCTTTTGCCCTTGAGCAAATGAGCAGAACTCGTCAGCAGTTGTTCAATTCCAAGGCTGATCATATACACCCTTACCCATCACTTTTCCAGCCAGTTTCGCAAATCAAGCAGCCTTTTCTGCTCGTCGGCAAACTGAGCCTGCATATCAGCGTCTTGATCATCCATCATTTCCTGCAGCCGAGATAAAACCCGGCGGGGATCATCACCTTTTTTAATATTGCGGCCCCATAAAACCATATCCAGGCCGGCTTTCAGGCCCTGAAACATTGTAACAGCCAGTTCATTGCCGCTCTCCATGGCCGCCATATCGAGGTCATCAGAAAGAAGAACGCCGGTAAAACCCAGTTGCCGCCGCAAAAGACGGTTGAGAAAAAAGCTTGAAAGAGTTGCCGGCAGAGAAGAATCAATCCGCGGAAACATAATGTGAGCGGTCATGATTATTTTAACCCCGGCAGCAATAGCTGCAGCAAAGGGCTGCAGATGGCTGGACAACAGTTCGTCCAGGCTCATGGATGAAACCGGCAACATCGCATGGCTGTCATCGGTCACCGATCCATGGCCGGGAAAATGCTTGGCACAGGCAGCCACACCTGATCTTTGCAGCCCAACGATGTAGCTGCATACCTGTTTTGTAACTTCCTGGGGCTCGGAAGCAAAGCAGCGATCAGCCAGCACCGGGCTACCGGTACAGGCTAAATCAGCCACCGGCGCCAGATTCACATTCACCCCAAAACCAGCAAGACACCGGCCAATATTCCCGGCCGTCATTTCGGTTACAGAGAGTTCACCTTTTTCACCCAGCTCGGTTGCCCCGGGAAAAGATGGTATCCCCTGCCGCAAACGACATACCGGCCCATATTCCTGGTCGATGGCAACCAGCAGCGGCGGCGCTCCGTTATGATTCAGCTCCTGAATCTCAGCTACCAGGTCAGCGCAGGACAAAGCACTGGGACAATTCCGGCTGAAGAGAATAATTCCCCCTGGCGGCGTATTCGCCAGCACCTCCCTTTCAGGCCTGGTCAGAGATACTCCCTCAATCCCCATCATAACCAATTGGGCGGCATTCATAACAAAAATACCCGGTCCCAATCAAAAAAAGGCCCTGGATCAGTTTTTCGTCCTGGAGCGATATCGGCGTGACCGACAATCCGCTCCCTGGACACCTGGTGGTAACGACGACCAATATCGGCCAGCAGCCGGTTCAGCATGTCATACTGCACGGGAGTAAAAGGATGAGAATCATCACCTTCCAGTTCAATCCCCAGAGAAAAATCATTGCAGTTTTCCCGGCCACCGAATCGGCTGACGCCTGCATGCCAGGCCCGTTTAAACTCGGGAACAAAACGAACAACCGCCCCTGCACGATCAATGAAATAGTGGGTTGATACCTTAAGCGCGGCTATTTTCTGAAAATAAGGATGTTCGTTCACCGGCAGACAACCACGAAAAAAATCAATGACCCGACCATTGCCGAATTCACCGGGAGGCAGGCTGATAGAATGGATCACCACCAGGCTGATCTCAACCCCGGCGGGCCGGTCATCATAATGAGGGCTTGAAACATCAATGATTTGCATTCGCTCACCAACCCTACTTTCGCACGTCAAGATAATCCCGCAAACTATCACCAAGAAAATTAAAAGCCAGTACGGTAATCATAACTGCCAGCCCGGGAAACAGGGAGAGATGGGGCGCAAACAGCAAATAGCGAACTCCTTCATTGAGCGCCCCGCCCCAGGTTGGCAGGTCCTGGGGACCCAAACCCAGAAAACTCAAGGATGATTCCGCCAGGATGACCCCGGCAATCCCGAAAGTTGCTTCAATAATTAAGGGGGCAGCCAAGTTCGGCAACAAATGTAAAACAATGATTCTCAGGCTGCCGGCACCCGAAGCCCGGGCGGCCAGGATATACTCTTTCTCTTTTTCCGCCAGCACCTGTCCCCGGGTCAGCCGGGCATAACCAACCCAACCCATCGCCGACAGGGCCACTATCACTGTTTTCAGGGACGGACCCATAATACTGATCAGGGCGATAGCCAGTAAAATCCCGGGAAACGCCAGCATCACATCCATAACCCGCAGCAAAACGGCATCCAACATTTTCCCTTTATAGGCCGCATAGGCACCCACCAGGGAACCAAAAGCCAGGGAAAAACCGACTACAATGACACCAACCAGCAGGGAAACCCGACTGCCATATATAATCCGACTTAAGATATCACGCCCCAACTGGTCCTGGCCCAGCCAATGAAACATACTTGGTCCCTCCAGCTCACCGGGGAGATCAATCTGCCAGGGATCAAAAGGTGCCAACTGCGGTGCCAGCAGGGCCATAACTACCAGCGACAGCAAAATCAATAATCCGACCAGGGCCAGACGATGCTGCCAAAACCTCCTCATGAACTACCACCATGATTCTTACCATAACTGCAGATACGCCGCAAAAAACATTCCCGGCATTGGGGTCGGCGGGCAAAGCATATCTGGCGACCATGGGCAACCAGCAAATGGGAAAAAAGTGTCCAGTTCTGCTCCGGCACAATTCTCATCAGATCCTGTTCAATCTTTTCCGGCGTTTTTTCCCTGGTTAAACCGATTTTATTGACCAGCCTTTTCACATGAGTGTCCACCACCAATCCCGGGACATGAAACGCTTCCCCCAGGACCACATTGGCAGTTTTTCGGCCGATGCCGGGCAACTCCACCAGTTCAGCCAGGCTTCCCGGCACCCGGCCATCATATAATTCCACCAACTGCCGGCAGCAGGCCTGTATATTCCGGGATTTATTGCGAAAAAAACCGGTGGAACGGATGGCTTCCTCAAGTTTTGTCGGTGACGCTTCAGCAAAATCTGACGCGTTTTGAAAGGCAGCAAAAAGTTTTGGAGTTACCTTGTTAACCCGTACATCCGTACACTGAGCCGACAAGATGGTGGCGATCAGCAATTCAAGCGGGTTATGATACACAAGCCCACATTCAACCCGAGGATAACAGCGGCTTAATTCATTCAGCACCACATGAGCTTTTTGTTTACGACTTTTTTTGCTCCTGCCGGAAGCTAACAATGGTGGAGAAGAAACCATCACCTTTCTCCACCTTGATCAGTCATCGGTCCCAGAAGATTGCTGACTCCATGGCAAAGACAGGCGGTACTGAAAACCAGCGGACCAGGAATATCATTATTCATCTGCACAAGCAGTTTGCGGATTGATGCCACTTGGAAACCGCCAACCCCGGGAGCCAGCTGCCGGCTTTGCAATACCAGGGAAGGATAATCATGATATGAAATCTCCGCAAGAATCTGCACCAGGGATTTTTCCCGAGGCTCACCGGTGGTATAACAATGATCAGGGGGCTGGGGACAGTCTTCGGGACAGATAAAATCCGCCAGACTGCTGTATAATTCACCATTGCCCCCCAAGGAACCGTTGGGCAGCAGGGGAATATCAGCCCATTCCAGACAGCCGCGGCCAGTCAGCTGCATAATGATCGCCGCCGCCAGATGCAGAGGAATTGTCGGGATGATCCAGGTTGAATCATGATCATCACTGCCGATATAAGCGGCCAGATACTTCACCGCGTCAGCAGCCACCAACCGCCCCTCAAGTGAAGGAATTTCAGTCAGCAATTGTCCGGCTGTTAAAGAATTGTTTTCAACCACAAAAACCTGTGCCCGGGACCGTAACAGCAACTTGGCAGTTGCCTGACAACCAAAGCGACCGGCACCGGCCACTAGAAATACTTCAGTTCCAGAAGTCATCATTCAATCAATTTTTCCGGACGGCAATATAATTGGCTATCTGCTGCAAGAGTGCAGCCCGTTTTCCATAGGGTGCAAGGGCGCTGACAGCCTTATCCACCAGTCCTTCAAGCAGGACACGGGATTCATCTATTCCCAACAGGCTGACGGAGGTCAATTTATTCTTTTCCCGGTCGGAGCCGGCATCTTTCCCCAATTCTGCCTGGGTGCCAGTCTCATCCAGCATATCATCGGCAATTTGAAAAGCAAGTCCGATTGACTGACCATAGGTTTCCAGGCGGGCCAGATCTTCCTTGTCGGCACCGGCCACCATTCCCCCGGCCAGCACGGCAAAAGTGATCATCGCCCCGGTTTTCCGCCGATGAAGATCAAATAAAACCTCCTGGGAAACATCCAGCCGCCCTTCATAATGCAGGTCAATAGCCTGTCCGGCCACCATCCCTTCGGAACCGGCAGCCCGGGACAATCCTCGCACCAGCTCAAGCCTCGTTTCTCCGGACAACCCGTCCACAGCGGCAAGATGACCGAAGGCATCAGTCAGTAAGGCATCTCCAGCCAGGATAGCCATTCCTTCGCCGTACACCTTATGGTTGGTGGGCAAACCCCGACGAAAATCATCATCATCCATAGCCGGCAGATCATCATGGATGAGAGAATAGGTATGAATCATCTCAATGGCTAAGGCTACCGGCAAAACCAGTTCCAGTTCGCCGCCAAACAAACGGCAGGAACTCATGGCCAGAATCGGCCGCAGGCGTTTGCCACCGGCAAGCAGACTGTAGGCCATGGATTTCCCTAAAATCGCTACCGGTCCTTGAGGATTGTTCTCTGGAAAGCTATAATGCCGTTCAAGGTATTGATCAAACAATCGGGCCTGTTGCTGTAGATAAGCATTTAACTCGTTCATGAAAAATCTTCCAGTCTTTCACCCCGTTCATCACTGACCAACACCTGCACCTTGCTCTCAACTTCATCCAGCCTCTTGCTGCATTGACGAACCAGGGTAATTCCCTGTTCAAACAGTTTCAGCGACTGATCGAGAGAGACCTCTCCGGATTCCAGTTTTTCCACCACTTCTTCCAGTTTCTTCAGGGCAGTCTCAAAGCTCTGTTTGGCCATTTCATTCCTCCCCGGCCGGTTGAAGCAACAACCGGCTTTCATTAATAAACTCCAGCGGGTCAACAAATATTCCGTTAATCTTAATCCCCCAATGCAAATGTGGTCCGGTCACCCTGCCGGTGCTGCCAAGCTTACCGACAATCTGCCCCTGGTTCACCTGATCACCCTCAGCCACTGACAATGTATCGAGATGCAGATACAAGGAAAAAACATCAAGCCCATGATCAATGATGACCGCATTGCCACTGTAGTACAGTTTGCCGCTGAAAGCTACCTTCCCCCCGGCAGTCGCCGGCACCGGAGTTCCGGTTTTACCCCGCAGGTCAATACCGCCATGAGGGCTTTTAGGAATATCATTGAGAAATCGACGCCGGCCAAAAGGGGTAACAATGGTACTTTTCAAAGGCCGGATAAAAGGGTGAGAAAACCGGATCACCGCTTTTGATGAACTGTATATCCGCCGTAAGCATATACGATCATTTTTAATTTGTTTCAGATGGGGCGCACTAGTCGGAGTAACCATTTCAGCCGGTAGCCGCAGATGTTCTTCGCCATAATTACCCGCCTCGATGGTCAGGGGGATTTTTACCACTGCAGCATCAGTCAGATCAATTTTCAGCTGTTGTGGACCCAGCGGAGCATTCAGCGGCACCGCGCATACAGCTTTATATTCTCCTCCATCCAGGACAACTATTTTAAACTTTTTCCCCAATAGCAGCAGTTCCCGGGGTACAGGTGAAGCATGGCGGCAACGAATACTCACAATTACCGCCTGACCCTGCAATGGAGACTTCGGGAACAGGGAAACAGCCAGATCAGCATCCTGGTAGACGATATTTCCCAGCTTTATTGTCTGAGCCCGCGAACAAAAAGGCCGCAATGAAACCAGAATTATTATCAGCATCAACGACAAAGAGAACAAAGCAACAGAAAATCTGGGCTTTTCCTCCACAACCTGTTCCCTCACCCCAGAATCAAGATTCATCATTTAAAATCTCCTGAACTCCACAATACGCTTTTCCACGGGCAAATCTGGCCACCAGCTGATCCCCGGGCTGCAGCTTGCCGGCATCAATAATCACCTGCTGTTCGGGCAGTTTTTCAACCACCGCATACCCCCGCTGTAAAATTCCCAGAGGACTGCAGGATTCCAGTTTTCCAGCCATTAGATCCAGGACATGGCGTTGTTCCTTAAGTTGCTGCTGAAAAATAAAGCTCAGCTGGCGGGATAAAAGTTCCAGCTGCTGGCGACAGTCGCCCAGGCGATGTTCCGGGGTCCGAACAGCCAGTGAACGAGCGGCTTGTTCGACTAGACGCTGCAACCGTCGTAGACGGTCAGTCATCATCCTGGTGAAACGATAGGAAAGCTCTTCAACCCGCTGCCGCAAGCGCTGGTAAAGGATTTCCGGCCGTGACAAGCGGGCTGAACTAAGTTGCAAGCGCCCCCGGTAACCGCCCAGTTGATTTAGGATTGCCTGGCGGCAGCGTTGATCCAGAAATTGAAGTTTCTCAACCAACTGTCCACGTTGAGCCACCACCAGTTCCGCTGCCGCCGACGGCGTTGGCGCCCGCAGGTCAGCGACAAAATCAGCAATGGTGTAATCCACTTCATGGCCAACGGCGCTGATCAGGGGTATTTTGGAAGAAAAGATCTCCCGGGCAACAACTTCTTCATTAAATGGTGCCAGGTCCTCCCAGGAACCACCACCCCGAGCCAGGATAATGGTATCAACCTGACCGGCTAATGTAGCATTGCACTGCTTTATAGCCTGGACAATCTCTGCCGCAGCCCCAGCACCCTGCACAGTTACCGGGATGACGATTACCGTAAGATTGGCAAAACGACGGCGAATAACCTGGAGAATATCCCTGATCGCCGCCCCGCTGGCGGAAGTAATGACGGCTACATGACGGGGCAGCATCGGAATGGGGTTTTTAAATCTCGGCTCAAAAATACCTTCAGCTGCCAGCTTTGCCTTCAGCTGCTCAAAGGCCCGCATTAAACCGCCAAGTCCTTTCAGTTCCAGGCTTTCAACAATAATCTGGCATTCGCCGCGGGGTTCATAGAGACTGACACGGCCCAGACAAAGCACATGATCTCCATCGGTGGGCATAAAACTTAACGCCTGGTTCTGCCGTTTGAACATAACCGCCCGCACCTGGGACGAGGAATCTTTCAGGGTAAAATAGAAATGCCCCGAACGGGGCAGACGAAAATTTGACACTTCGCCCTCAACCCAGATGGAACTGAAATTACCCTCTAAAATCAGGCGGATATCCTGATTCAATTGAGATATTGTATAGATATGCAGATCATCAAACAAAGCTTTACTCCTTTGGCTGTCAATATCATTCATCCTGATAATTGTCAAAGAAAGGTCAACGATTGAACAGTCAAAAATATTTTTTTGGCAAAATTAAAAAACCCCTATTTTTCTTGAATAATTACTTAGGTTTTGCTATGTCTAGTCGATTATTCAATTATCATCTTCAAGAGTTTTTACATGTCTTTTTCAAAACCATATTAACATTCCAGCTGCAGGATACCTAAAGCTTATGTTTCTAGATTCTATTTTCGGTTTTTTTTCCAATGACCTTGCCATTGACCTGGGGACTGCCAACACCCTGGTTTATGTCAAGGGAAAAGGAATTGTGATTGATGAACCTTCCGTGGTCGCCGTCCAGAATTACTCCAGCGGCGCCAAGAAAGTTCTGGCTGTAGGCAGCGAGGCCAAACGGATGGTAGGCAGAACTCCGGGAAATATAATCGCCATCCGACCGATGAAAGAGGGAGTTATTGCCGATTTTGAGGTAACGGAGGCCATGCTTCGTCATTTTATTACCAAGGTTCATAACCGCAAGACTCTTGTTCGTCCCCGAATTATCATTTGCATCCCCTCAGGAATCACCCAGGTTGAGCGGCGGGCAGTCAAAGAATCAGCAGAATCAGCTGGTGCCCGGGAAGTTTACCTGATCGAGGAACCCATGGCTGCCGGGATCGGTGCCGGCCTGCCGATCACCGAGCCATCGGGGAATATGGTCGTGGACGTTGGTGGTGGAACCACTGAAGTGGCGGTCATTTCTTTGGCCGGAATTGTTTTTGCCAAATCGGTGCGGGTCGGCGGCGACAAGATGGATGAAGCCATCATTCAATACATAAAACGGAAATACAACCTGTTAATAGGAGATAGCATGGCGGAAAAGATCAAGATCAATATAGGCAGTGCGGCGCCACTAGAAGATCTTGAATCAATGGAAATTAAAGGTCGGGACCTGGTTGCCGGCGTTCCGCAAACTATCGAAGTCAATTCCGATGAAGTCCGTGAAGCAATGACTGAACCACTCAATGCCATTTTGGAAGCAGTCCGCATCTCCCTGGAACGAACCCCGCCGGAACTGGCAGCAGATATTGTTGACAAAGGCATTGTCTTGACCGGTGGCGGCGCCATGTTGCGCAATTTAGACGTCCTGCTACGGGAGGAAACCGGATTGCCCATCACTATTATCGATGATCCGCTAACTTGTGTCGTCAGAGGTTCAGGAAAGGCCCTTGACGAGTTGAGCCTGTTAAAAGATGTGGCACTTCATAATTAGGAAAAAATGACTGCCTTTTCAAAACGGTACCAGCTGTTGCTTTATGTGTTGGTGGTATTTATCCTGACAAGCGTTTTCTTCGGGGTAAAGGCCAGACATCAACAGCTTTTTTCAGCGGCAGAACAAGGAATCATGACCCTCGCCTATCCTTTTCAAAAAGCAGCTGACCTGGCCCTTGACAGTTGTAATTCGATTATTGATAATTATGTAACTCTGATCCATGTAAATCGGGAAAACCAGGCTTTAAAAAACCGGATTGCCAATCTTGAAAGACAATTAATCTCCCAGGAAGAAAGCCAGCGTCAAAACCTCCAGTTGCGCAAGCTGCTTAATTTTCGAGAGGAATACCAGCTGCCGGCCCATGCAACCATTGCAAATGTGATTGGACGTGATGCCAGCGGTTTTTCCCGACTGATATTCATTGATCATGGTTCACGCGATCTGATTAAAATCCATGATCCGGCATTAACCCCCGGGGGAATCGTCGGACAGGTCATCATGGCATCCCCTTTTTCAGCCAAAATCATGTTAATCACCGACAGTCACAGCTCATGCGATGTGTTGGTCCAGCGAACCAGGGAACGTGGAATTCTTCAAGGAGATAATCAGGAATTGTGCCGGCTCAGTTACCTGATGAGATCTGCTGATATTCAGATAGGTGATACGATAATCACTTCAGGAATGGATGGAGTTTACCCCAAGGGAATGCCGGTGGGTAGCATTGTCTCGGTTGACAGGAAAAATGATAGTCTGTGTCAAAGAATAGCAGTCCAGCCATTCGCAAATCTCAATGGTTTGGAAGAAATAGTTATCTCAACCTCAAACGGACAAAACAGTAATCATGTCCAGTAAACAACTTTTTTTCGTCTTACTATACATTACCGCCGGGCTTTTTTTATCGGTTTTGCAATCATCGGTCTTTCCACGCCTGGGATTCTCCAACATTTCTCCCGACTTACATTATGTCTTAATTATTTCCCTGCCGGTTATTTTCCCGGTTTGGACCGGAACCATAGTCGCCATTATTCTGGGCATTATTACCGACACTTTCCTGTTAAGCAGTACTGGTTTGCACACTATCGGTTTTCTCTGTCTCTACTATATCCTGGTCTACCTGCAGCAGACCGTTTATTTTGACCACCTGCTGTTTAAAGCATTCATGGCCGGCCTGGGACATTTCACCCTGTTTTTTCTGCTGCAGGTTTTCTTTGTCGAACATAATACCCAAACCGCACACTTTCACCTTGCCAGTGGCATGGTCGCTGCGTTAGCCACCGGTATTTTCGCCATACCGTTACTGTATGTCCTGCAAATCTTCAATGAAGGAATTTCCATACATAAAAGACTTACCTCCTCTACCAGATCCTGATGGCAGAACCTGCCGTGACTTAAAAAACTTTTCAAGAAAGTGACAATACCTATAATCTAAATGTCGGTTCTAGATCTCAAAGCTAAACATGATCAAATAAGCAAAAATGGAAAAATATTCCTTTTTATTATTGTTTTTGCCAGCGGCCTGTTATTAATCCGTTTATGGTATCTGCAGGGAATAAAAGGAGAATACTTTAATCAGCTTTCAAAAAATAATCATATCAGGGTTCGACGGATTCGGGCTTTACGGGGTATTATTTATGACCGTAAGCAGAAAATCCTGGCCGACAACCATCCGGGATTCAACCTCAGTATCATTCCGGAAAATATCAGTAATATAGAAGTGGTCAGCGCTGAGCTGAGCAAATACATGGCTGACCTTGATCAAAAAGATATCATCAATCGTTTTAATTCCACTCCCGCCCATCTCAAATATCGACCACTGAAAATCAGGAACAACCTGACCCGGGATGAGCTGGCTTTGCTGGAAGCCCATAAAATTGACCTGCCGGGCATGCTTATTGAGGTGGAACCCATCCGCAATTATCCATATGACCGACAATGCGCCCATCTGATCGGATACCAGGGATTTATCAATGAGCAGGAGCTGAAACACCCATCCTATGCCTCCTACTATCCTGATGACCTGGTTGGCCGCTCCGGCATTGAAGCCCAGTACGAAGAGTTATTGCGTGGGACTGACGGCAAAAGACAGGTTGAAGTCAATGCTTTGGGGCGGGAGTTACATTCACGCATCAGCAAATCGGCCATCGCCGGAAGCAACATCACCTTAACCATCGATATCAAACTGCAAGCCTACATCCATGAACTGATGAAAGATATGGTTGGCAGTGCCGTTGCCATTAATCCTCATACGGGTGAAATCCTGGCAATGGTCAGCACCCCTTCTTTTTCCAATAATCTTTTTGCTACCCGGATCAACCAGGAAGATTGGCAAAAAATCAGCAGCGATCCTTTACATCCCCTGCATAACCGGGCAATTCAGGGTCAATATCCACCCGGGTCAACCTTTAAAGCTATCATGGCGGCAGCGGCCCTGGAAGATAAAGTTATCACCCCACAAACTACTTTCACCTGCATCGGTTACTATCGGCTGGGCAACAGCAAGTTTCGCTGCTGGAACAAATACGGCCACGGCAAAGTCAATCTGAGCCGTTCACTGAAGGAATCATGTGATGTTTATTATTATAACCTGGCCTGCAAAATGCCCATTGACCGGATTGCCCACTACTGCTCCCTGTTTGGACTTGGGGAAAAATGCGACATTAATCTTCCCCAGGAAAAGGCAGGATTCATTCCCACTTCTTCCTGGAAGTTAAAACGTTTTCATGATCAGTGGTACCGGGGAGAAACCTTGTCTACCGCCATTGGTCAGGGATATGTTCTGACTACGCCGCTGCAGATGGCCGCAGCTTATGTTCCCTTCGCCAACGGCGGCACCTATTACCGCCCACAGTTAATCACCGAAATTACTGACCCCCTTTCCGGTGAAAAACAACGAATCAGCCACGAAGGGCATCAAATTCCTATTGACTCAAAATATTTTGAACTGATTCGTCAAGCGTTATGGCGGGCTGTTAATGAGGTTCATGGCACAGCGCATAAATCGAGAATCGCTGAGCCGGGATGGGAAATGGCAGGGAAAACCGGCACAGCCCAGGTTGTAGCCCAACCAGGGGAAAAGCTTAAAAGTAAAAAAGAGCTTCCCTGGAAATTTCGCGATCATGCCTGGTTTGTTGGTTTTGCTCCCTTTCGAGACCCCAGCATTGTCGTTTCAGTGATTATAGAACATGGGGAGCATGGCGGCAGCACGGCGTCACCTATTGTCAAGCAGGCAATCATCCATTACTTACAGAACCTGAAAAAGCCCTGAGATTATGTTCCAAATAGGAAAGAAAAAAATCAGTCGCCTGGATTTCTTTATCCTGCTCTTAACGGCCGGTTTATTCAGCCTTGGGATATTAACTATTTACAGCGCCACTTACGTTCCGGAAGTTTCCACCTGGCTGAGCCCGGTCAGTCGTCGGCAACTTATCTGGTTTGCTATTGGACTTGCCGGCATGGGGCTTAGTTTTGCCATTGACTATCGTTATTACCAGAAAATTTCCTATCTGGCCTACGGTTTGGCTATCCTGGGCCTGATCCTGGTATTGGTTACCGGCAAAAGTGCCATGGGAGCCAAGCGATGGCTGATAATAACCGGTTTTACTTTTCAACCGTCTGAGTTAGCCAAGCTGGCATTAATTCTCGCCCTGTCGCGTTTTTTTGCTGAACAACGCCTGGCACCGCCATACAACCTGAAAGAGTTGATTATTCCATTTACCATGGTAGTAATCCCCTTTCTCTTGCTTTTAAAACAGCCGGATCTCGGCACCGCCATGCTGGTCGCCCTGATTTCGTTCAGCATTATTTTTTATGCCGGTCTGAGCAGAAAAACAATAGCGACACTCTTCTTCGCCGCTATCGCTTTGGCCACCGCCGGCTGGCAATTCCTTCATGACTACCAAAGACAGCGCATTCTGACTTTCCTCAATCCCGAGCTTAACCCCCAGGGAAGCGGCTATCATATTGCCCAGTCTAAAATAGCCATCGGTTCCGGAGGTCTTGCAGGCAAGGGTTTTTTAAAAGGAACCCAGAATTTACTCCATTTCCTCCCCGAACAACATACAGACTTCATCTTTTCCGTGTATGCCGAACAATGGGGATTTTGGGGCTCTGCTCTGCTCATTGTTCTATTCATGCTTTTTCTGCTCCGCAGCCTGATTATCAGCCAGGAAGCAAAAGATCCTTTTGGCAGTTATCTGGCCATCGGAATTACCGCAACTTTTTTCTGGCAGGTGTGCATTAATATCGGCATGGTTCTAGGCCTGATGCCAGTGGTAGGTATCCCTTTACCCTTGATAAGTTATGGCGGCACCTCATTGTTGACCTCCATGATTCT
>JAYEKE010000185.1:0-5080 GCA_034660915.1 Pseudomonadota bacterium | reverse complement strand
GGTGAAAAAAAAGACGAAAACTTATTTTTACTGTTCATCCTGCGGGCACCAGTCACCAAAATGGCTGGGGAAATGCCCATCCTGTCAATCATGGAATACCTTTGTTGAAGAACGTGAAGCCTCGGATGAACCAGCGACTTTCCCCGAACTGGCCAGCTTAAACAAGGGCAGTCATCCAAAGTCATTAGCGGAAATCAAAAACACTCCCCCCATCCAGGGACAAAGCAAAATTGCCGAGTTTGACCGGGTACTCGGCGGGGGAATTGTGCCCGGGGCCGTAACCCTGGTTGGTGGCGATCCGGGAATCGGAAAGTCCACCCTGCTGCTGGAAGTACTGGCCAATCTTTCCGTCAATGGTCAAAAAACCATGTATGTGACCGGTGAGGAATCACCCGGACAGGTAAAGTTGAGAAGTGAACGGTTACAGATTGACGCCCCAACCCTCTATTTATTGGCCGCCACGGAAGTGGGGATGATAATTTCACATTCACTTGAGCTGAAACCCAAAGCGCTGGTAATTGATTCCATTCAGACAGTTACCGCCCCGGAAAGCACATCTCCGCCAGGTTCAGTCTCGCAAATCCGCCAGGCAACCGCCCATTTGATCAACCTGGCAAAAACAACCGGCATTCCCCTGTTTTTAATCGGTCATGTGACCAAGGAAGGCGCTATCGCCGGCCCCCGGATACTGGAACATATGGTAGACACGGTTCTCTATTTTGAATCCGGAACTCAGCATCCTTACCGCATCCTGCGAGCAGTTAAAAACCGGTTCGGTTCCACCAATGAAATTGGTGTCTTTGAAATGACCGGCAGCGGTCTACAAGGGGTGGACAGCCCATCGCATATTTTTCTGGCCGAAAGACCGACAGATCTGGCCGGCTCCCTGGTCACCGCAACCATGGAAGGAACACGCCCGATTCTGACCGAAATTCAAGCACTGGTCTCCAGCTCAACGATGGCGGGGATCCCCCGCCGAACCACCCTGGGAATCGATAAAGGTCGTGCTTCATTGATGATTGCCGTCCTGGAAAAACGGCTGAATCTGCTTTTGGGAGACAAGGATATCTTTCTCAACGTAATCGGCGGACTGAAAATCATTGAACCGGCTATTGATCTGGGACTGATGGGAGCTATATTGTCAAGCTATCTGGATAAGGAAATCCCCGCCACTACCTTGCTTTTAGGTGAAGTCGGGCTGGCCGGTGAAATCCGGCGAATAAATTTTTTGGAACAACGTCTGAACGAAGCCCGGAAGTTCGGATTTACCAGGGCAATAATCCCTAAAAATAATCTTGGTTCTGCCGATAAGGTAATTATAACGGTAGCTGAGATTGAGAATATCACCGAACTGCCGGCCATACTTTTTCCGCAAGAGAATTGATAACCATGACCATAAACAGATTAGCCATGTCTGCACTTTTGATACTTTTCAATTGCAATCTGATGATATTCGCCCAGGCGTCAATCAGCCATGCCCGGCCTCAAGCGCCAATAATTGGCGCTCAGATATCGATCCTTAAACCACAAACCCGAGAGGAACGCCGTTACCTCTTTGCCCAGTTACGTACCAGCGGTTTCAATACCATTATTGTGCGGGTATTCCATAACAGTTCTGATCGTTATCACTATATTGGCAAACTGAGTACCACAGCTCCAAAAGAAGGGGTGTATTTTGACACCAGACTGGCACCAGTCATCAGCAATCTGCTACCCGACATCTGCCGGGATGCCCATGCCGAAGGTTTGCGGGTTTTTGCCTGGATGACCACCTTACATGCCAATTACGATCATAAACTACTTCCCAAGGTTTACAATTACAACCCCCAGAGACAGGGCTGCAAACCCACTGACACCCTTGATCCGACAGCACCTGAAAACCGGAAGTTTCTCACTGCTCTTTATCGCGATCTGGCAAAAAATCCCATCGATGGCATCATGTTTCAGGATGATCTGGAGCTCAGGCATACAGAAGGATTCCATCCCAGACAGGACGGGAAAGGTTTTTATCCAGAGCCGGCCGATCTCTATAATTTTACGGTGAACAAAAATGGGATTACCGGTTACAAACCGATATTCTGGAAGTGGAGCAATAACAAAGCCATAGCGTTACAAAACCTGAGCAATGCCATCATGGCCGCCTGCCGACAGGTCAACCAGAACCTTATTTTTGCCCGGAACATTCACTATGAAACCCTGCTCAATCCCCAATGGGGCAAGGCATGGTTTGCCGAAATACCCGAAGTCCTCAGTTCTTCAGCCGCGGATTATTTCTTTATTATGGCCTATCAGCAACAAATCCGCCGGGAGTTGAATATTAATGCAGAAACTGAACTTGAAGAGCTGATGCAAAGATTATTTAAAGCAGGGAATATTCTGGAGAAAGGTAAGCAGCAGGTTGTTTTCAAATTGCAGGCCGTTGACTGGAAAAATGAAAATCCTCTATCCAGCAAGAAGATAAGCCGTTTCCTGCGGCTGTTAAAAAAAAGCCGCCGGAATTCAGTGGTTATGATGCCCTATAACGAAAATCTGTTTGCGCATTCAATTGGTGCTTTTTCGGCCCGTCAACCAACTCTGAGCTCAAACAAGGATAATAATAACTTATTAACCAGGGGGGCAGAATCGAGATACAATTTCAGCAATAATTTTACTGCTGGAATAGGAGCCAACAAATGGCAGGCTGTACACCTGGCCGGACCGGGCTTCCACCAGCTCACGACCGACAATATCCTGCCGCCGCCAGTCACCACCTTTAACCAGGATATCCGGTTCAAGCAGAGCAATGAGCTTTAAGGGGTCAGGATCATCAAATATGGTCACATAATCCACCCAGCGGAAAGCGGCAAGCATAATACTGCGGATATTCTGGTCGAGAATGGGGCGGTCATTCCCTTTAAGCCGGCGCACTGAGTGGTCAGAATTTATGGCAACTACCAGCGCATCCCCTAAAGCCCGTGCCTGCTCCAGATAGCTGACATGGCCGGGGTGCAGCAGGTCAAAACAACCATTGGTAAAAACAATTTTTTTCCCGTCCCGCTGCATTTTCCGCAGCTGTTCTTTCAGCCGGCCGGACGAGATTATATGATTTTTCAACGTGTCGGTATTCATTTGAAAGAACGGTGTACGGTGTACGGAAAGACCTTACACCTTACACCTTATACCTTACACCTCAATTTTCTTAAATGGTTATTTAAAATGGAATTACAAGAAAAAAAGATTCTTATTGTTGATGATGAGGAAAATATCCGCGAAATCCTGACTGATTCTCTGGAAAGCCTCGACTATCAGACCTGCACCGCGACTGACGGAGAAGAGGCAATTGAAATCATCAAACAAAAACCAGATGAGCTGGCGGCCATTATCTGCGATTTGAAAATGCCAAAGGTATCAGGGGATCAGGTAGTCAATTTTGTCGCCCAGGAACATCCGATTATCCCGATCATTATTCTCAGTGGTTTTGCCCAGCTGGACATGGCTCTTGATCATATCCGCATGGGAGCCTTTGATTACATGTCAAAACCATTTAAAGTTAAAGAACTGGCATTAACCGTAAAACGGGCGCTCGAATTCCGCTCGTTAAAAGAAGAACAGGCCCGCTACCAGGAATCTCTGGAAACCAGGGTCAAGGAAATTACCGCCAAGCTGAATAGCAGCGTCGTCCAGACCGTCGGTTCACTGATCATGGCCATCGAAGAAAAAGACAAGTATACCCGTGGTCACTCGCACCGGGTCGCGTTTTATGCTTCCATGGTGGCCGAAACCATGAATCTCAACAATGAAGAAAAGAAAGAGCTTGAATATGCCGCCCTGCTCCATGATGTGGGTAAAATCGGTATCAGCGAACAAATATTGAACAAACCGGGAAAATTAGATAATGCCGAATATGAAATAATTAAAACTCATCCTTCCAAGGGAGTCAAAATTCTCGAACCATTAACATTTCTTGAAGACATTCTGCCGATCATTGGAGCCCATCACGAACGCTACGACGGCAAAGGTTATCCCCATGGATTGATGCATGAGCAGATCCCCATGATGGCCCGGGTTATCGGCGTTTGTGATGCTTACGATGCCATGACTTCGGACCGCTCCTACCGCCAGCCGCTGGCCAAAGAAATCGCCCTGGAGGAAGTAAAAAACGGCTCCGGCAGCCAGTTTGATCCTGACGTGGTCCAGGCATTTATTACCACCTACGACTCAATCCTCAGTGAAATCACCTGAACTCATACCCACTCACCATCATCGGCATATTGTCGCTGAAATTCACCCAGTTGCCGGCGAACCTGCAAGAATCTTTTTTTCATCCCCTGAAGCCATTGATGATGGTGCGCGGTCTGCTCGGCGGTAAAGAATATATTTTCCGGTTTCAGAGAAGTTTTCAGCACCAATCCATGACCATCTACGTTCAAAGTCCCAAAGTTACGACATACCTGGCACTGCACTCGATTGCCGCCAAGGAGCTGCACCGTATCGCTGCCACATAAAGGACAACGCCATGAATCGTCGATTTGTGGCCTGGCGGCAAAGAATATCTCCCCTAAATCTTTGGCTTTCTCCCGTTCTTCCACTTTCTGCCATAATGACTCGCCGGGAAGTGCTCCATAAAAAACGGCTGAAGCCTGCAATTTCATCCCCAAAATCAGAGTAAAACTGTTCAGTGCCGCTTCGGTATACCCCGCTTCACCTTCCAGACCGGCGGTAACAATATTGATTGCCGGTTTACCCCGCAAACTCAGGGAATGTCCAAACATCTGCAGGCAACGATCAAGGAAAACTTTCAGCACTCCGTTAGGCCCCATAAAATAGGTGGGCGATGCAATGATCAAGCCATCAGCAGCAGCCATTTCCCGGGCTACCTGCTGAAAATCATCCTTCTGTGGACATTTACCGTTTTCCAGACAGGCATAGCACGCTTTACAGGGCAGGATATTCTTCTCCGGCAGCCGAAGAAGCTTTAAAGTATGCGCCTGGGGCAGGTGCCGGCAAATCTCTTTAGCCAGGATTTCACAATTTCCCAGTTTCCTCGGTGAAGCAATCAAAGCCAGGATTGTACGATTTTTATTATTCATCATGGGATCAT
>JAYEKE010000184.1 GCA_034660915.1 Pseudomonadota bacterium | reverse complement strand
CTCACAGAGACACGGAGTCACAGAGGGCAAATGACTCGGGTTCTCTGTGACTTTGTGCCTCTGTGAGAGTATTTTTATCTTTTCTGAAAACGTAGTCGAATGTTTACGTTTGTAATAGCAAAACATCATGTAATCATTAAACTAATAGCTAACCGCTAAAGGCTAATCGCTCAGTTTAGGTTTCACAAAAGTACAGACAAAGAGAAATCAGTTATTTGCTTTCTGTGACTCCGCGACGTAATTTTTTTGTCTCGCGCCCGTTCGCTTCGCTCACTCAAGACGCAAAGAGCGCAATGAAAAACGACTGACGATATGGTAAGTTGAACTCTTCGCGGTCTTTGCGGCTTTAATCCGTTTGGTGTTTTAAGTTATTCAGTTAATGACTTGATTTTACTTAGCTAAATGCTAATAGCTAACAGCTAATCTCTCAGCTTAGGTGTCAATAAACAAAAGCAGAGCATCGTGGTGGCGATACCCTGCTTCTGGAGGAATTATCGTTGTGTATGGATATCTACTCCACCGATTTTACCATGTCCGCAATGGCAAATCCTTTACCGGAGACAACTTCGCAAATGGCTCCGTCCATGCCAAAAAAATCGGCAACTTTAACAATCCCTTTCATTACTCCCTGGGCTTTGCCCAGTGACATCTTGGTGGCCGGGTCAACAACGTCCGATCCTTTGGCATAAACCCTCAGCTTCTGGCCTATCTGCAGGCCGCTGAGACGTCCGGCATTGACAAAAAGCCGTCCCTTATCCACCTTGATCAACCGCGAATACCAGTCGATCATTTTCAGGTTTCCGGCCAGATCCGCGACAACCTGATCTATTGCAGGGGTTGCCTGATAACTGTTGCCCTTAATAGCATAGGTTTTTAAAGGATAGCCTGAGGAAACATCAATTGCTTCCAGATTCAGCTGGTAGTTTCCTTCTCCTCCCGGTTGTGGTGCAGAAAGGAAGTGGACTTTTTCCAGAACAACCACATGGGCCCCCATTTCCCGCCCCAGTTTTGCCAGCTTAGTCCTGGTTTCCAGGGAGTTAATGAACAGCTGGTGGCTGCTGACATAGGTGCTGACCGCTTCTTTCGGCAGCAGGAGGATCCCCGGGGCTGCCGCCAGTTGGCCATAGATTTTCTGGCTGAAGGAATCAAGGGGTTTGGTGGTCAAACCCCGCTGGGGGTAGTGGATAATAAAAACAACTTTGCGTTTGATGCCCTGAAAAGCGAAGGAATCTCCCATCCTTGAGGTGCTGATGAATCCGGGAGTGGGGGTCGCCGCAGCATTCTGCTGGCTGCCATACATTCCCGGGGCGGCGGTTGCTGCCTGGTAGGGGCTGGTGCCATATGCGCCGCCGGTTGCTGGAGCCTGGTACTGGCCGGGCATGGGAGTTGGAGTAGGGGTTGAACCGGCGCCATAACTGCCATAGCCGGCTGTAGGCGTTTGGCCATAATTGCCGGTCATCGGTGCCTGAGCACCGTATGCCGGTGCCGCCGGTTGCTGGTATGGTTGAGCCGGAGCGGCCGTTCCACCATAGGGGTTCTGGTATCCAGGGGTAGCTGGTGCGGTCGTCGGAACGCCGTAGTTGTAGGCGTTATAGGGTTGCTGCTGGGCGCCGTATTGCTGGCTGCCCTGGTAGGGCTGCTGCCCGGTTTGTCCCTGCCCTGCCTGCTGGTTTGCCGGTGCCGCACCACTGTATTGTGGTTTCTCCCAAGCATCCTGGGTGGTTTCCTGAACCACCGGTTCGTCCTGCTCTACTTTTTTATCACCAAAGAAGGGTATGTGCCAGTTGCAGCCGGATGCGGCCAAGAGGGCAAACAGCATAAGAACCAGAAAGCCTTTTTTCATTATGAATCTCCTTGGAAAAAATTAGTGTCTTACAGGTTATTTTCTGGTTTAAAAAACAAGAAAATGTTCTGATAAAAGCACTTATTTGCGGGCCGATAAAGCCCGTTTGGGTTGCGGGATATGTTCCCGCATTAGATATCGATGAAGAAAAATATTTCTCCTGCCTTTTCGTACAATGCTGGCTATCTCATAAAATGACGTTTTTTTCAAGGTTTTTTCTTAATGCTTTCCGGACTTTTCCCTTGATATTTTG
>JAYEKE010000183.1 GCA_034660915.1 Pseudomonadota bacterium | reverse complement strand
GGAAGTTGCCGCAACGGTATCAAGCGCCCGGACCCCATAACCATCCATAGCGGAATTATCCATTGGCGGGATGTTCCTGTCAACCAGGATATCTTCCGCCACCACCCGCCCGAGAGCATCAGTGATGGCAATTTTCTCCACCGGCATCGAACCAATCCCCTGGAGCATCAACTCCCTGGCCCGTTCCACCGTCACAAATTTTTCCATGATTTCAATCACTCCTGTGTCTTGATTTGGGGACAGAATTTAATTCTGTCCCCGTGCGAAGCACCCCAAGGGCACTTCCTCGCTGTCGCTCAGGGCGCAAGCGAAGCAAAGGTGCAAACCAGTGCGACAAGCAGGCGAAGCATTCCTAAAGCCGAATACTTACTAACAAAGGGGCTGGCCCATGTCAAGAATCATGGAACATGGCTAATTTTTTCTTGCAAATTATCGACAATTGCATTATGCATTTGAACGTTTTCAGCTAGTACGATTATTCACTATTCAATATAACAAGTCATTTTGGAAGGATCACCCAACATGATGCAATCCATCCCCCTTTTCGGTTATTCCGGGGGCATGCTGTTTTTCTTTATCATCTTTATTTTCAGCCTTAACCTTATGGTTGGAACCTCGATTTTATCCCTTTTGGCTGAGTTTCGATCCAGGAGTGCCAAAGATTCAGATTATCAGATTTTAGCTGCCAGCATAACTCGATCAGCCCTGCCCTTTATCAGCCTGGGTGTTGTTGCCGCCTTACCTCTCCTGTTTTGTTCCGGCAGCTTTTTTCAACCTTTTTACCAGCAGATTTTCGGGTCATTCAATCAACTTGCCGGAATAGCGGAACTGCTGTTGGGAACCACTTTACTTTTATTCTGTCTGTACATCATTACCGGCAACAATAAAAAGAAAAAAAAAGCAGCATTACACATAATTATTGGTTTAGCCGCTGCTATAAACGCCCTTTTCCTGATGTTTTACTGCCATCTCATCCCAGCATTTTTACTGGCCCCGGCTGCCGATAATTTCATTCTCGGCAGCACGTCGATAAAGGATGTTATTTTCAACCAGGCTATGCTGCCTTTTTTTGTCCATGCCGTCATCGCCAGTCTGGCATTGGCCGGATTACTAACTATGCTGGTAACCGCTTATCAGAAAGATTTTTCACGGCGGCAGCCGCGGGAATATTATTTAAAGTCATTTAGATTTGGCGGGCGCTGGCTCTTGAATGCAACGATCTTTCAAATCATTCCCGGCCTCTGGGTCTACTTTTCCCTCTCGCCAAAGCTGAAAGATGCTCTGCTGGGCGGACCGCTCACGGGATGGTTTATAGCCTCCCTGGTCTGTCTATTTATCGGCCTGCTGTTGCTTTTAAAAATGCTTAAGGACAACCTGGTCAACAGCCGGGCGGCCACTATCGTGGCATTCCTGCTGCTGATGGCAGTTATCCTGATGGAAGTCACCACCACTCAACTTCATCAGCCACATTTGTTTACGGCAACCAACCAAATTCAACAAACCAGCAGTCAAAACCAAAACAAGATAAAATAAAGGTCCTTATCCCGTCATGAAGATACTAGCACGCTTATTCTGGGCTTTCATCATCTTCCTGTTCATTGCCGAACTGATCATCTTTCGCCAGACAATTTCTTATCATGCAACTGACAATGCCCCCACCAGGTTGGTTGCTGACAATCAGTCTATGCCCGTTAATCGATACGTCAGTCTGCCCACCGCATTACAGGCTACTTCCCCATTGATTATCAAGGCCCCGGGATATACGACCCACGTCTATCAACACCGGCAAAATAAGGGGATTTTTATTTATGATCTTGACAGCAAACTTTCATCAAACCTTAAAGAAAGTCCAAAATTAGCTGCAGTTGAAGGGCGCTTACTGCAACTTAAAGATGCCCCTTTTTCGGCTGAAGTACTCAACCACTTCGCCATGGTTAATAACAACACCCCTGCTTATGCCTTGATGCTTAACGTCAAACCTCAAAGATCCATCCTTTATCTCTATCTGGCGGCAATCATGTTAACCATTCTCCTGCTGGCACTCTGCCCTTTCCTGGGTAGGGCCAGTAAAAAAGTGTCATAATCAACCATCTCCAGCAGCTGTCTT
>JAYEKE010000182.1 GCA_034660915.1 Pseudomonadota bacterium | reverse complement strand
AGATTCTGTTGTCTGGTTGACGATAATAGCTTTGTCAGTTATATTACCTGTGTTTTGTAATATGGAAACATTCTGTAATTATAAACTCAACTTTCTGACTTGTTCTAAAAACAGCGGAAAGAAATTGAGAGGGATGTTCCGGCATGGCTCTCGCTCATTCTCGCCGGCCGTCCATGGCCGGCTTCCGAGGCGTCCGCCGCGAATCACATCGTGTGATTCGTTCGGCGGCCAATACCGCTATGAGCCAAGCCCGAACATCCCGCATTAGTCTATTGCCAACAAAGTTTTATGCAAAATGGTCAAAATATTTATTTTACCATGGAGGTGCAACTAATGAGTGAGCAAATCAGTAAAAAAGAGGTGAGACATGTAGCCGCTCTGGCCCGGCTGGAAATGGACGAACAGGAGCTGGATTCTTATGGCAAGGATCTTGGTGATATCCTCGGCTATGTGGCCAAGTTGAATGAAATCGACACCAGTGGCGTTGAACCCACGGCTCATGTAATTTCCATGGATACTCCGTTCAGGGATGATGAGCGGGGTGAATCTTTCACCCATGAACAGTCGCTGAAAAATGCCCCCCAGCGGCAAGGGTTTTATTTTCAGGTGCCACAGGTGATTGAATAATGTCCTTTGAAACCATTTCCTGGCAGTCTGAAGGCGTGGTTATGATTGATCAGACCCGCTTGCCCCTGGAAGAGTTGTATGTCACCTGCGCTACAGCGGAGGAAGTTGCCCGGGCGATTAAATCCATGGTCATCCGGGGGGCGCCGGCCATTGGCGTCGCCGCGGCCATGGGCGTGGCCCTGGGGATGAAAAAGCAGTTAGCTGATGTCGGTGAGACAGGGTTTTGGGATCGGTTTGAGCCGGTATGTCAGTTGTTGGCCGCCACCCGGCCGACGGCAGTAAATCTTTTCTGGGCCCTGGATCGCATGCGAAAGGTTTGGCAGCGGACAGTGGACAGTGGGCTTGCCGCCGGCAAAACCGTTGATGTCCTGATTAATGAAGCCTGCTTGATCCGGCGGGAAGATATTGAAACCAATCGTAAACTTGGCGCTCTGGGGGCTGAAATCGTGCCGGAAAACGCCCGGGTTCTGACCCACTGTAATGCCGGAGCCCTGGCTTGTGCCGGCTACGGGACCGCCCTGGGGGTGATCAGGGCTGCCCATGAACGTGGAAAGATTTTGGAAGTGCTGGCCGATGAAACCAGGCCCCTGCTGCAGGGAGCCCGGCTGACCGCCTGGGAATTGCAGCGGGAGCGGATCCCAGTAACCCTGATTACCGATAATATGGCCGCCTATTTCATCGGCAAGGGCATGGTTGATCTGGTGGTAGTCGGGGCTGACCGGATTGCCGCCAATGGTGATACGGCCAATAAAATCGGCACCTATGGGGTGGCGATCATCGCCCGGGAACACCAGGTTCCTTTTTATGTGGCGGCGCCCGGTTCAACCATTGATTTCGCTCTGGACAGCGGGGAAAAAATTCCCATTGAGGAACGGGATCGGCAGGAAGTGCTGGCCATCGGCGGACAGTATATCGCCCCGCCGGAGGTGGCCGTCTATAATCCGGCCTTTGATGTGACCCCGGCAAAATATATTACCGGTATTATTACCGAAAAAGGGATTTTCAAGCCTGAAGAGCTGGCGTCTTTTCCTTCATGAGCTTCAAGTTCTTTGAACAGCTGAAAAAAATTTTCAGTGATGTTCCGGCATGGCTCCCGCTCATTCTCGCCGGCCGTCCATGGCCGGCTTGTGAGGACACCGCTAAAGCAATGTCCCCGATTGTCCGCCGCGAATCACCATCGTGGGGCTTCGTTCGGCGGCCAATACCGCTATGAGCCAAGCCAGAACATCCTGCAATGTGGATGTGGGGACAGAATTCAATTCTGTCCCCGTGCGAAGCAGGGCGAAGCAAAGGTGCAAACCAGTGCGACAAGCAGGTGAAGCATTGAATGGTTACTTATCGTTTTACTTCTTCTTGGGATTGATACGGATCTTGGCCTTTTCATCCGGTTTACCGAAGACTTCGGCCTGGTTAGTGTTGAGATAAATAACAATCCGTTCGCCGGTTACCCGGTTACTACCCTGCCACATGACCGCATTTCCCTGTAAAA
>JAYEKE010000181.1 GCA_034660915.1 Pseudomonadota bacterium | reverse complement strand
GTTATGAAGCAAGACCAATCAGGAAGTGGTGTATTTTATAAGTCCATGATCAGTTGTTTGATCATGATATTTGCAGGGGTGCTGTGGTTCAGCCCGCCGGCCCGGGCATTTGAAGTTTACGAAAATGACGCGGTCAGAATCCAGCTTGATTCGACCGTCTCCTATGGTCTGCAGTGGCGGGTCCAGAGTCGGGATGATGATATCATCGGGATCGCCAACGGCGGCAACAAGCACTCGTGCAACTACGACGACGGCAACCTGAACTACGACAAGGGGCTTATCGGCAATGCCCTCAAGATAACCTCCGATCTCGATATTGATGCCGGCTGGTTTGGCGCTTTTGTTCGGGGTTCGGCCTTTTATGATTATGAAAACGATCACCAGGATCGGGAGCGGACTCATCTGAGTTCTGATGCCAAGGACGCGGTGGGCAGTGACATTGATCTTCTCGATTGTTATCTCTGGATCAGTCGTGAAGTTGCCGGGATGCCGTTTCAGCTCCGCGTTGGTGAGCAGGTGGTAAGCTGGGGGGAATCGACCTTCATCCAGAACAGCATCAACACGATCAACTCCGTTGACGTTTCCAAACTCCGGGTTCCGGGAGCCGAACTTAAGGAAGCCCTGACTCCGGAAGGCATAATCTGGGCAACTATCAACCCGACCGATAATTTCACCATCGAAGCTTTTTACGAGTACGACTGGGAAGAAACCAAGCTTGATTCTCCCGGAACCTACTTCAGCAGTGCTGATTATGTCGGCCAGGGAGGCTATAAACTGATGCTTGGTTTCGGTCAGTATCCGGACGGGGGAGAGGCTCCGGTAGACGGTTGGGGGGTAAAGGCGCCGATGTTTGCCGCTCTTGGCGTGCCTGGCGTGACTGAAGGTGGTACTTTTTATCCCGGACGCCGGGGCGGGACCGAGCATGCGAAAAATTCCGGCCAGGGCGGCGTCGCCCTGCGGTATTATGCCGAGGCCCTGAACAATACCGAATTCAGTTTTTACGCGATGAACTACCACGCCCGGATTCCCACCCTGCAGGCCCATACGGGAACGATGGCGAATATTGGTGCCGCTTTAGCCGCCGGGAAGACCGCGATGACTAATGCTCTGGCCGCGGGATATCCTGCCGCCGTTGCCAGCCAGCTCTTCAGCGGAGCGGCTGTTGAAAGTTATCTCGAGGGTGCGGGATCGTATTACCGAACCAACTATGAGGAAGATCTGCAGTTGTACGGTATCGGTTTCAATACCGAGATTGCTAATATCGGTTTTCAGGGAGAAATCTCCTGGCGTCCCGACTCTCCCCTGCAGGTGGACGATCTTGAAATACTCGAAACCTGGCTCTCTCCCCTTTTCGCCCCCTTGGGCAAAATGAATCAAAGCCAACTGGGAGTAGCTCTTCCGGACAGCCTGATAAAAGGCTTTATCGAAAAAGATATTGTCCAGATGCAGACCACATTAAGCTACGTCCTGCCGCCGCTCAAATGGCTCGGTTCCAGAGGCGGCGTCATTCTGGGTGAGGTTGGCTGGGAGCATATCTGCGGTATGCCGGGCAAAGGCAGATTGCGTCTCGAAGGTCCGGCAACCTCCTCCCCTGGCGGTGACCACGCGACAGATGCCTTTGGCGAGCCCGTGGAGGCTTCCAGGCATTTTGCCGACGGGGATTCCTGGGGTTATCGGATTTTGGCCAAACTTGACTATTTTAACGTCATCGGTCCAATCGGGTTTTCACCCCGGATCGCCTGGTCGCATGATGTTTCCGGTATCAGCCCGGTGGGCGGTCCTTTTCTGGAAGACCGCAAGGCCGTTACCTTTGGCCTGGGCGCAAACTACCTTTCGTCCTGGACGGCTGATCTGAGCTATACCAATTACTTCGGTGCCGATGCTTACAACCGGATTAATGACCGGGATTTCATCAGTCTCAACGTTAAATACAGCTTCTAATGCGGTCAAGCCTGCAAATAAGTGTGATTATATTTAATTTATAGATATTTTCAAGGAGAAAAATATGCGAAAAACTATAGGCTTTTTGATTGTCCTGCTGTTCACCGTGATGCTCTGCGCGTCTGGAGTTCAAGCTAAGGTTTCGGCTGATGAAGCGGCCCGTCTGGGAAAAGATCTCACTCCGATGGGCGGAGAGATGGCCGGCAACGCTGAAGGTACGATTCCGGCTTGGACCGGCGGCATCACCCAACCCCCGGCAAACTATAAACCCGGTGACCATCATCCGGATCCTTTTGCTGACGACAAGGTGCTTTTTAAGATTAATAGTGCCAATATGGCAAAATACGCTGACAAACTTAGCGAGGGCCATAAAGCCCTGCTCAAAGCCGATCCGGATTACTACCTGAATGTCTATCCCACCCATCGCAGCGCCTCAGCTCCACAGCGGATTTACGATGCGACCAAAAGAGTGGCCCAGACAGCAATGCTGACTGAAGATGGCAACGGTATTGTTAACGCGGCTGAAGGTCTGCCCTTCCCAATCGCGAAAAACGGTCTGGAAGCAATCTGGAACCACCTGGTTCACTGGCGCGGCGACTGTATCGACCGTACTTTCGTCTACTCACCGGTAACCAGGTCCGGAAACTACAACCTCGGGACAGAAAATACTCAGGTTCGCTGGCAGTACAGCCAGCCGGGGATGACTGAAGAGAAAATGGATAACGTCATCCTCTTTTTCAAGATGGATCTCTTAGGTCCCCCCCGGGTCGCCGGTCGAATCCTGATTGTCCATGACACTTTAAACCAGAAGAAAGAGACTCGTAAAGCCTGGACCTACAACACCGGTCAGCGCCGGGTTCGACGGGCTCCCCAGGTTGCTTTCGATACCCCGGGAACTGGTTCCGACGGCCTGAGGACAATGGATGACTACGAGATGTACAACGGCAGCCCCGAACGCTACGAGTGGAAACTTCTGGGCAAAAAAGAAATGTACGTCGCCTACAACTCCTACAAGCTTCACAGCGACAAGCTGAAATATAAAGATATCATTAAACCAATGCACTACAACCCCGAATACCTGCGTTATGAACTGCATCGGGTATGGGTGGTGGAAGCCAATCTCAAAAAAGGTACTCGTCATATCTACAAAAAACGCGTCTTCTATCTGGATGAGGATTCCTGGAGCGTGATCGCCACCGACAAGTATGACAACCGGGATCAGTTGTGGCGTTTTTCCGAATCATTTGTCATCAACTACTATGAAGTTCCCTGCACATGGAGTACTTCGAATATTCACTATGATCTCCAGGCCGGACGCTATGTCTTTATGTATCTCGATAACGAAGAGAGAAGTACTTACAATTTTAACGTTGACTTCCCGGTCAAAAACTTTTCAACCAGTGCTTTGCGCCGGAGCGGGAGACGCTAAAATATAAATCTTGACAAAAAACCCCGCTCCAGAGCTCCAGGGCAGCCTCCAGGAGAATGGACGGGGTTTTTTTATAGGATTAAAATGGAATTTTCCAACAAACAAGCCTTTCATTTCCATCGATATTTAGTCCGGATATTGTTTTTAGCTCTTTTTTTTGGCACCATAACTCCCGGATTAATTTTTGCGGCTCAACCCGATCATAGTAAACGGGCAACAATCATGATGCCGCTGGCGGCAAAAACCTTGATTCTTGATCTGGCAGCTGCAGGAGAACGAACAGTCGCGGTCGGCTGGCGCGGCCATATTCTTCTCTCCGATGACGAAGGCACCAGCTGGCGGCAGGTCAAAACTCCGACCCTGGATATGCTTACCGGTATCTACTTTGCGGATGACAGGCGCGGCTGGGCGGTGGGACATGGCGCGGTTATTCTTGCTACCGAAGATGGTGGCGAAAGCTGGAAACTTCAATACTCGGCTCCGGAAGAGGAACGGCCACTGTTTGATGTTTTCGTGGCCGGCGACTATGGTTTTGCCATCGGTGCCTATACGAAATTCATGGTCACTCAGGATGGCGGCAAGAGCTGGCAGCCAAGTGAATTTGTTATCCAGCAAGACAAGACCGATGCCAATACGGGACTTGATGATGAAGATCCACTGCCATTCGATTATCACCTGAACGGCATCGCCAGAAGTGACACCGGAACCTACTACATCGCCGCCGAAGCGGGTTTTATTTTCCGCTCCGATGATAGCGGACACACCTGGAACAAGTTGCCATCACCATACGAAGGCTCTTTCTTCGGCATCCTGCCCCTTGATGGCGAAAACCTGCTGGTCTATGGCCTGCGTGGCCATATTTTTCGCTCCGAAAACGGCGGCTACGATTGGCGTCAGATCAAGACCGGTACTACCGCCCTGTTGACCGATGCGGTCAAACTCAAAAACGGCACCATAATTGTCACCGGTATGGCCGGGGTCACCCTGACCAGTACAGACAATGGAAAAAGCTTCACTTTAAAACAACCCAATCGAATATCCTTGACCTCTGTCGTAAAAACTAAATCCGGCTCGCTTATTATAGCCGGAGAACGGGGTGCAAAGCTCCTGAAACTTGCAGAATAGTAAAATAGAAATAATCGACACAAGATGTTCGGGCTTGGCTCATAGCGGTATTGGCCGCCGAACGAATCACACGACGTGATTCGCGGCGGACGCGGGGACATTGCTTTAGCGCGCCCCACAAGCCGGCCTGTCTGCGTGCGGCACGCACAGGCAGGCCATGGACGGCCGGCGAGAATGAGCGCGAGCCATGCCGGAACATCCCTGTAAATTTCTTTCAGCTTTTTTTAGATCAACTTAGAAAATTAAGGTAAATATGTTATCTCATATCATTCCTGCTGCTGAGTCCCTGGTTTTTCGCAATCGGACTCTTGTAATTATCGCCTTTGTCCTGATAACCATCTTCATGGGCTACTCCGCCAGTCACCTTAAGGTTGATGCCGGGTTCACCAAGCTTGTGCCCATGGAGCATGAGTTTATGAAAACCTACGTCCGTCATCAAGAGGATTTCGGCGGCGCCAACAAGGTACTTGTAGCCTTGGCACCCAAAAAGGGAGACATTTTTACTCCTGAGTTTTTTACCGCCATCCAGAAGGTAACTGAAGAGGTCTTCTTTCTGCCCGGAGTTGATCGCAGCCGGGTAATTTCAATCTTCACCCCGAACGCGCGCTTCACCGAGGTTACTGAAGAGGGTTTCGCCGGGGGAAGTCTGGTCCCGGCAGATTTTTCGCCGACCCCTGAATTTTTGCAGAAGGTACGCACAAACCTGCTTAAATCGACCCATATAGGTCGGCTCGTGGCCAAAGATTTCACCGCCGCCCTGATTAAAACCGATCTTATGGAGATCAATCCGCAGACCGGTGAAAAACTCGATCTCTTAAATGTAGCTGAACGCCTCGAAGATATCCGCACAAAATATCAAACCGAAAACTTAGATATTCACATTATCGGCTTTGCCAAAGTTATGGGCGATATGACCGATGGTACCACCCGGGTGGTACTCTTTTTCGGTGTCGCCTTTCTGGTAACCGCCCTGCTGGTGTTTTTCTATACCCTCTCCCTGCGCCGAACCGGGGTTCTGTTGGGAATTGCCTTGATTGCGGTGATCTGGCAACTCGGCCTGCTTCCACTTTTAGGATTTGGCATTGATCCGATGGGGATATTGGTCCCATTTCTGGTTTTTGCCATCGCCGTCAGCCACGGTGTTCAGATGATCAGTGCCAATTCCGCCGGACTCTTTGCGGGACAATCCCCGCTTGAGGCGGCCAAAGCCAGTTTCAGTTCCCTGCTGGTTCCCGGTCTTACCGCCCTCGCTACCGATACCATCGGCTTTGCCACCATCTTCCTGATCAAGATTCGTATCATTCAGGAGATGGCGATGACCGCCGGTATCGGCGTTGCGGTAATTATTTTGACCAACCTTATCCTGTTGCCGGTAATCCTCTCATATATCAGCGCCGATGAAAGGTACCGGGAAAAATTGAAGCGCAAGGCGGCTCTGATGCAGCCGATCTGGGGCAAACTTTCAGCCGTCGCCAGCCGCCCTGTCGCTACCAGTATTATTTGCTTGTGCCTGCTTTTGGCTCTTGTCGGAACCTGGAAAGCCGGTGATATAAAGATCGGTGACACTCAGGCCGGGGTACCGGAGTTGCGCCCCGACTCACGCTATAATCTCGACACCGCTTTCATCACCAAGAAATTTGCTATCGGGGTTGATGTCATGTCGATTTTTATTGAGGGTGGCGAGGCCGATGCCGGGGTTAATTATGAGAATTTGACCGAGGTCGACGATTTTGAATGGTTTTTGGCCAATATCGAGGGAGTTCACTCTACCGTCAGCCTGGCCAAGTATCTGCGTTATGCTAATGCCGGTTGGAACGAGGGCTCACCCTTCTGGCGGGTTCTCCCGACCAACCAGCCATCAATCGCCAGTTGTTTCCTGGGAATAAGCTCAGCGAGTGGACTGATGAACGCCGATGTCAGCGTTATGCCGATCTACCTCTTTACCCGGGATCATAAAGCCGAAACCATCTCTATAATTGTGGCTGCAGCGAGGAAATACCGAGACGAACACCCTGATCTGAGTAACAAACTTAACATCGCCCTGATGGGCAACAACGTGGGCGTCATGGCGGCCACCAATGAGGAAGTTGAAGCTTCACAAACGCCCATTCTCCTCTACGTTTACGGCGCCGTTATTCTCTTTTGCCTGATTGCTTTTCGCTCGATTCGGGCGGCGCTCTGTATTTTACTTCCCCTGGCCCTGGTTTCCCTGTTGGGATATGCACTGATGGCAATTCTGGGTATTGGCTTGAAAGTCAATACCTTGCCGATTGTCGCCCTGGGAGTAGGTGTCGGGGTTGATTACGGCATCTATATTTATGCCAGTTTCAATAGTATCCTGAAGCGGGGTGAGTCGTTTCGCAAAGCCTATGAGAAGACCCTGGATATCACCGGAAACGGAGTGCTGGTTACGGCGCTAAGTCTGGCCATCGGGGTTGCCACCTGGATATGGTCGCCATTGCAGTTTCAGGCCGATATGGGAATACTTTTAACGTTTCTCTTCCTGGTCAATATGCTTGGGGCCGTATTTGTCTTGCCGGCTCTGGCGGCCTGGCTGCTTAGAGGAAAAAACACGGCTGAGAATTCCTGATTAAATTCAAAACATAAGAGCCTTAAAATGGAAAATATTTTGCGGATCGATGTCGGTTCCATGGGTGGTCCTACTGCAACCACCATCCCGGTTGGGCGTTATGCCAGTTTAGGCGGACGGGCCCTGACTTCAACTATGGTTTGGGAAGAAGTGTCACCTACCTGTGACCCTTTGGGCCCGGAAAATAAACTGATTTTATCACCGGGTATAATGAGCGGTTCAGCCGCCACTACTTCCGGCCGAATTTCGGTGGGTTGTAAAAGTCCTTTAACCGGCGGCATCAAAGAGGCCAATGCCGGGGGGCAGGCTGCTCAATATCTGGCTCGGCTGAGATATGCGGCCGTGGTACTGGAAGGAGAAAGAAAAAATAATGATCTTTACAAGATTCATATCGACAAGAATGGGGTGAAGATCTCTTTATGTAATGAATTTCGGCTGCTCGGAAACTACGATCTGGTTGAAAAAATAAAGGCTGAACATGGTAACAAAGTTGCGGTGATCAGTATAGGTCCGGCGGGTGAACAGGGTTTTGCTAACTCCACTATAGCTTTTACAGATACCGATTTTCGCCCGACCCGACATGCGGGTCGAGGTGGGGTCGGCGCCGTTATGGGAGCCAAGGGGATAAAAGTTATAGTTGTCGATCCCGAGGGTTGTTCCCTGCGTAAGCCGGTTGCTCCCGAAGCATTCAAAGAGGCGAACCGTAAGCTGGTGGAAACAGTTAAGGCCTCGGAAATGACCGGCCAGGGACTGCCGGCGTTTGGCACCGATATATTGATGGATATTACCAACCAGGCCGGCTGTTTTCCCGCTTATAATTGTTCCAAAGGCCGGTTTGACCAGGCCGGGGCCATCAACGGTACGACCCTGGCCGCTTTGGAAGAAGAACGCGGCGGCAAAGGCGCGGCCACTCACGCCTGTCATAGTGGTTGCATTATAAAATGTTCAGGTACCTTCAATGATAAAAATGGTAATTTTGTCACTAAACAGCCGGAATACGAAACCCTCTGGGCCCATGGCGGTAATTGCGGCATTGCCGATCTTGATGCCATCGCCATGATGGATCGAATGAATGATGATTTTGGCACCGATACTATGGAGACCGGCTGTACGATGGCAGTACTGATGGAAGCTGGTGAACTTGAGTTTGGTGATGCCGAGGGCGTTCTCGAACTTCTGTCCGAGATTGGCAAGGGTACTGAGAAAGGTCGACTGCTCGGTTCCGGGACGGCCACCGTGGCCAAACATTACGGGATTGATCGGTCACCGGTGGTCAAAGGCCAGGCGATGGCCGCTTATGATCCCCGCGCCTTGAAAGGAATGGGGGTCACCTATGCCACCTCAACCATGGGGGCTGATCATACCGCCGGGTTTACTTTGGGCAATCATTTGTTTGGCCTGGAACCAACTTCCGATCCCCTTGATGGAGAGAATCAACTCCTACCTTCAGCCGTGGCCCAGATCAGCGCCGCTGCCTTTGATTCTACCGGGTTTTGTCTCTTTTTAGGGATGGCATCTATCGATAAACCGGAAGTTGTTAAATATATCCTGGCAAGCATGAGCGCTTTTACCGGTTTGGGTTTTAACGAGAATACCTTTGCCGCCTTTGGCATCCGCGTTTTGCGGATGGAGCGTGATTTCAACCGGAGGGCCGGTTTTACGAGCAAGGATGATCGCCTGCCGGAATGGATGACCAAAGAAGCTCTGCCCCCTCATAACTCGGTCTTTGATGTTCCGGATGAGATTCTTGACGAGGTTCATAACCATACCGGCATCATTCTTAAAATCATGGGTAAAACGAAAATGGCGTTTGCTCCGCCGATTGCTTTGTTGGGGGAAGGCTGCCACATCTTGGTGCCCGATAATCTGGCGGCCATGGGGCTGAAAAAAGCTTTGATTGTCACCGACAAAGGGGTGGTTGCTGCCGGCATCCTTAAAATTCTTACAGATGCCATGGAGGCTAAATTTTTCGAATACGCCGTTTATGACGGAACCCAGCCCAATCCTACGGTTGCCAATGTTGAGGCAGGTCTTAATGTCTTTCGTCAGGAAAAATGTGATTGTCTGGTCTCACTTGGCGGCGGGAGTCCGCATGACTGCGCTAAAGCTATCGGTGTCATGGTAAATAATCCCGGAAGTATTGTTGATTACATGGGACTGTTCGGGGTTTGGCAGCCCAGTCCGGTGCTGGTAGCGGTCAATACAACCTCGGGAACCGGGGCTGAAGCCACGGTCGCGGCGGTTATCACTGATCCCGCTCGCCACCTCAAAGCTCCCATCGCCGACCCTAAACTTTTACCTATCGTAGCCGTCAATGATCCCTTGCTGACTAGGTCCATGCCACCTCACATCACCGCCGGGACGGGGATGGATGCCCTGACCCATGCCATCGAAGCCTACACCTCCAACCTTACGACTCCCTATGCTCAAGGTCTGGCCTTGAGTGCCATTAAAATGATCGCTAAATACCTGCCCCGGGCGGTGGAAAATGGCGATGATATGGAAGCCCGCGACCATATGTGTCAGGCCCAATACAGCGCCGGACTGGCCTTTAACAGCGCTCAGTTAGGCAATGCCCACTCCCTGGCCCACGCTCTTGGAGCAATTTACAGTATGCCTCATGGTAACGCTAACGCGATTATGCTGCCTTATGTTATGATGAAAAATAAACCGGCGATTACCGTGCTCTTGGCGGAAATTGCTCAGGCTATGGGTGTTGATACGGCTGGTTTAAGTGTCGATAGCGCCGCTGATAAGGCTATCGAAGCGGTTAAAACTCTGATGGATAGTATAGGGGTAGCAAAAACGGTCACCGCGCTGGCTGATGCCTGCCGGATCAAAATCACCCAGGACGATATCCCCGAGTTAGTCGCCCACGCCGCCAATGACCTTGCTTGCGGTGCTAATCCAATTCTCTATAAATTGAATGACTTTAAGGAGATTTACGAAAAAGCCTGGTCATCAATTTAAACAAACCTACAGGAGTAGAACATGCTTAACCTCGCATCAGTTTTAGATTACAGCGCATCCGAACAGCCTGATAAAGTAGCAATTATCTTTGGTGAACAGAAGATCACTTTTTCTCAGCTCAATACTTTTTGCTGCAAGATCGCCAATGGCCTGGCTGCGGCCGGAGTCGGCAAGGGCGATAAGGTTGTTTTGAGTTGTCTCAACCTGCCCTATTTCCCGATAGTTTACTATGCCATCTTGAAAGCCGGCGCAGTGGTTGTGCCGATCAGTGTTTTGTCAAAGAGCCGGGAGATCGCCTATTATCTCAAAGATTGCGATGCTAAAGCCTTTTTCTGTTTTCAGGGGACCCCGGAACTGCCGATGGGTGAGTTTGGTTTTAAGGCCTTCCAGGAGATCGACTCATGTGAACATTTTTGGCTTATAACCGCTGATCCGGCGGCACCTTCACCGATTGCCGGAGCCGAAACTCTGGGCATGATGATGGCTCCGCAGACGGCTGAGTTTGAATCGGTTGCCACCAATTCCGACGATACCTCGGTCATTCTCTATACCTCCGGTACCACTGGTTTTCCCAAAGGGGCTGAGTTGTCGCACTCCAATATGGTTATGAATGCGATCGCCAGTCGTGATCTTTGTAGTCTTAATAAAAACGATATCCATGTTATCAGTCTGCCTCTTTTTCACTCTTTTGGTCAGACGGTGCAGATGAATGCTTCTTTTATGAACGGCTGTACGATTATTCCGATTGCCAAATTTACTCCGGAAGCGGTCTTTGATGCGATTCAGAACCATGGCGCCACGATTTTTGCCGGGGTTCCGACGATGTATTGGGCGATGCTGCATTTTGAGGATAAAGAGGGCCGATTTGATTTTGAATTGATCAGTAAAACACTGCGTCTCGGAGCCTCCGGCGGGGCCGCCATGCCAGTTGAAATCATCAAAGATTTCGAGCAAAAATACCAGTTGCAGATTCTTGAAGGCTATGGTCTCTCCGAAACCTGTCCGGTGGCCACTTTCAACCAAACCCATAAACCTTGCAAGCCTGGTTCTATCGGTTTTCCCATCTGGGGAATCGAAGTCAAGATATTTAATGAAGATGATCAGGAGGTTCCGGTAGGTGACGTTGGTGAAGTTGTTATCAGTGGCCACAATGTTATGAAGGGTTACTACAATAAACCGGAGGAGACCGCTGCCGCCTTTAAGGGTACAAAGTGGTTTCATACCGGTGACCTGGGGAAAATGGATGAAGATGGCTACTTCTATATTGTTGATCGGGTTAAGGATATGGTTATCAGGGGGGGATTTAATGTTTATCCTCGAGAAATTGAGGAAGTTCTGTTGACCCATCCGGCCATCTCCCTGGCGGCGGTTATCGGCGTGCCTCATGAACAGCATGGAGAGGAAGTCAAGGCAGTTATAGTTCTCAAAGCGGGGCAGCAGGCGACACCAGAAGAAATTATCGCCTGGTCGAAAGAACAAATGGCAGCCTATAAATACCCGCGCATCGTCGATATCCGGGACTCTCTGCCGATGAGTGCGACGGGGAAAATCCTCAAAAAAGAGCTTAAAGCCGAGCTTAAATGATCTCAACTTTCTTACTTGCGTTGAGAGCCATGCCGGAACATCCTTGTGAATTTCTTTCCACTCTTTTTAGAGCAACTCAAAAAGTTGAGAATGATGAAAATGATATTGATAAGTGAGGGGAAATAAAATGATTCTAAATCCGAAAAAAGAGAAATTCGAGCATCGTGATCAAAAATCTCGGGAGATAATGCTTAAAACTATCGATTTTTTTGAAAATAAAGGTCTTGAAAAAATAAAGAAAGATTACCATGAGCGGGTCTGGTACTCGGATTTTCTCGAATTTATCAAAGAAAATAAAATTTTTGCAACCCTGCTGACACCATCTCAATACAGCCAGGACCCGGATGCCCGCTGGGATACTACCAGGAATAGTGACTATAGTGAGATTTTAGGTTTTTATGGCATTGAATACTGGTACACATGGCAGGTGACAATCCTGGGTTTAGGCCCGATCTGGATGGGCGACAATGAAGCGGTCAAGAAAAAAACCGCCGCCTTGCTGGCAGAGGGTGGTATTTTCGCCTTCGGTCTTTCCGAAAAAGAGCATGGCGCGGATCTCTACTCATCAGAGATGAAGCTGACTCCTCTTACCGAAGGCGGCTATGTCGCTAATGGGAGCAAGTACTACATAGGCAATGCCAATGAGGCGGCTCTGGTTTCGACCTTTGCCAAGAACTCTGAAACCGATGAATATGTGTTTTTTGTCGCCGACCCAAAACATGAAAATTATGATCTGGTGAAAAATGTCGTGGAATGGCAGAGCTATGTCGCGGAATATGCCTTGAATAATTATCCGGTCAGCGAGGCCGATATCCTCTCTACCGGTTCCAGGGCCTGGGATTCTTCATTGAATACCATTAATGTGGGTAAATTTAACTTAGGGTTTGGCTCTATCGGTATTTGCTCTCACGCTTTCTACGAGGCCTTGAACCACGCCTCGAACCGCAATCTTTACGGTAAATTTGTTACCGATTTTTCCTATATTCAACAATTTTTTACCGATGCCTATTGCCGTCTGGCGGCGATGAAACTTTTTGCTTCAAGAGCCATTGACTACATGCGCTCAGCCTCTCCAGAGGACCGGCGCTATCTACTCTTTAATCCGATGGTCAAAATGAAAGTGACCACCCAGGGAGAAGAGGTTATTAATCTGCTCTGGGATATTATTGCGGCTAAAGGTTTTGAAAAAGATCTCTATTTTGAGAATGCGACCTATGATATCCGGGCCCTGCCCAAGCTAGAAGGGACTGTTCATGTAAATATGGCGCTTATCATAAAATTTACCGCCAACTATTTTTTCAATCCGGATAAGTTTGCGGAAATCCCTAAGCGTAACGATTCGGCTAATGATGATTTTCTCTTTAATCAGGGGCCCACCAAAGGACTCGGCAAAATTCGCTTCCATGATTTCAATATCGCCTATAACAGCGTCAAACTGCCTAATGTCGATATCTTCAAAGAGCAGATTGAAGTGCTGAAAGAATTTCTCCTGACTGCTAAACCGACTAAAGAACAGGCCGAGGATCTTGATCTGCTTTTAAGCCTTGGTGAACTGTTTACTCTGGTAGTTTATGGTCAGCTTATTATTGAAAAAGCCAAGATTGAGAATCTTGAGGATGATCTTTTAGAGCAGATATTCGATTTTATGATCAGAGATTTTTCCAAATATGCTCTGCAGATCTACTCTAAAACCGGAAGTACGGCAAAGCAGATGGAGCTGTGCCTGAAAATGATTAAAAAACCGGCGGTAAATATAAAGCGTTTCCAGAATGTATGGCAAAATCGGGTTAAAGTCTTAAACAACACCTACGAGATGAACCCGTAATCTCAATTTCATTCCGGTTTTTTCCAAATCTGCTGAACTTGAGGGTTGACGGTACCCCCTATTCACCCCTGTTTTCTGAACACTTTTGGCCGATCAATGGTCCTATGTTTTAGCGGATGCCTTTCATGAAATCCGGCTTTAGGAAAGCCGGTGCCGGATATTTATAAAATCCTTTGCCGGTTTTGACTCCCAGACATCCTTTTTCCACAATTTTTTTTAAATAGGCGGCATTACCTTTGCGTTTCGGGTCATTGGTTTTCCTGGCCCAGTAATCGGTAATTTTATAGACGGTTTCAAGACCCACGGAATCCATAATCCCAAAGGGACCCACAGCAGTTTTCATGATGCCCATCCAGGCCCGATCAATATCTTCAGGTGATGCCACTTCCCTTGAGGCCAGACTTAAGGCCGATCCCAGCAATTCGGTCAGCATGGTGTTGAAAACGTAGCCATGCTGTTCCTTTTTCAGCTCGATAGGGTATTGATCAATGGCCTGGCAAAACGCCAGAATGGTTTCCAGGGTTTTTGCTGAGGTTTTCGGGTGGGGCATGACATCTACCACATTGGTAAGCGAACAGTCATGGAAATGCAGGGCCGCAAACCGGTCCGATCGACCCGTGGCCTCGGCAATCATGGATGGTACCAGGGTTGAGGAGTTGGTGGTGAAAATGGTGTACTCCGGGCAAATTTTGTTGAATTGAGAAAAAACCTCTTGTTTCAGGACCGGATCTTCGGGCACGGATTCACTGACCAGATCGGCATCTTTGCCGGCGGTTTCCGGATCGCCTGAAAACCTTATTCGTAAAAGTCCGGTATCTGCTTTTTCCTGCTCTAGCCGGCCTTTACTGACAAGCTCTCCGGCAAGTTTTTTCAGCCGTGATCCAGCCTCTTCAAGGGCCTGCTCAAATGGATCATAAATGATCACCTTAAATCCCGAGACCGCACAGAGCAGCCCGATCTGCAGACCCATGGTTCCGGCTCCCAGGATTAATACATTGCTTATTTCGTCATTTTTCATAAGTTCACCGCATCCAAATCGATAGTATAAATAGTTTCCATCCGGAAATTGATGTTTCCGGATAGGCTGTTAGCTGTCAGCCTTTAGCTCTCAGCTTAACCCGTTGTTTTTTCAATATTTTACTAAAAGCTGACTGCTGATCGCTGAAAGCGTTCATCAGGAAATGAACGTTTCCGGATGAACACTAAATAATATTTATGCCAACATCCCACCATCACAGACAAGCGTGGTACCGGTTGTAAACGAGGCCGCGTCAGAGACCAGATAGAGCACTGCCCCGGCCATCTCTTCCGGTTTTGCATAGCGGTCCATGGGGATCTGAGCCAAGGCATAATTGCGGATCTTGTCCGAGGAAATGATGGCACTGGCAAATTTGGTGTCAGTAAGTCCAGGCAACAGGGCATTGACCCGGATTCCTTTGGGAGCCAGTTCTCGGGCCAGGGTCTGGGTCATGTTGACCAGGGCCGCCTTGGTGGCCGAGTAAACTCCCTGGAACATTCCTGGTTTCAGCGCGTTTACCGACGCCACATTGACTATAGATCCTTTGTTTTTTATCAAGGGAAGCGCGTTTTTGATCATGAAAAATGGTCCTTTAAGGTTGACATCCAGGGTTTTGTTCCAGAGCTTTTCATCGGCTGTAATCATCTCGCCGAAATGGGGGTTGGTGCCAGCGTTGTTGACCAGGATATCCAGAGATCCGTACTTTTCGGCAATTTTTTCATACAAGGCCTTGATCTGTTCCGGGTTTCCGGTGTGGCAGGCCATGGCCTCGGCTTTCAAGCCCATCTCCCTGATTCCGGCCGCCGCCGGCTCCAGGCTTTCCGTCTTTCGGCTTACCAGGATACATTGGGCCCCGTATTGGGCCAGTTTTTGTGCAACCGCCAGGCCGATCCCCCGGCTGGCCCCGGTGATAACCGCAGTTTTTCCCTCCAGATTAAAATCTTTCATCTCTATTCTCCTCCATTAAAATAAGTTCTCAACTTTCTGACTTAAATTGCCAGGTACATATTAGCAGGATGTTCGGGCTTGGCTCATAGCGGTATTGGCCGCCGAACATCCCTGGAAATTTCTTTCAGCTGTTTTTAGCTCAACTCAGAAAGTTGAGATAAGTTATAATTCGGATGATTCAATAACTTTGAGAGCAGTTTTTTCAAGGGCGTTGACCGCAAAAATAAGGGTAGCAAAGCGTTTGTTGTCAGTAATTTTGTGAAAATAGCGATAATAGATCTGTTGGGCAATAACCGCTAACCGGAACAGACCGAAACAGTAATAAAAGTCAAAATGAGCCGTACTGCGACCGGTTCTCGATTCATAATGGTTCAGAATTTCCAGGCGGCTCAGGGCGCCCGGCATATTGGTGGGCATGGTTCGTATCATCAGCATTTCATCAGGATCATTTTTCTCCACCCAATAGGCCAGCGAGTTACCGAGATCCAGCAAAGGATCACCGTAGGTTGTCATTTCCCAGTCGAGAACCCCAATGATTTTTTCAGGTATGCCTGGATCCAACACCACATTGTCAAACTTGTAATCATTATGGACAATGGTGGGATGGTCTGTATCCGCCGGCATTTTGTCCTTAAGCCAGGCCATGATGGTTTCACAATCAGGGGCGTCATCGGTTTTTGCCTTGCGGTAGCGCCGGCTCCACCCTTCCACCTGGCGTTGAACATAACCAGCCGGCTTGCCGATGAAATCGAGCCCCGCACTTTTTACATCAATATTATGGATATCCGCTTGCAGATCCGTGAGGTTTCGACAGAGATTTGCCGCCTGTTTTCTTGAAAATGAGAGTTCTGGGGGCAGATCTTTGCGCAGGATAATGCCGGATAATTTCTCCATCACAAAGAAGGGGGTTCCGATGATTGATGTATCCTCTGTAAAGGCCAGTGGCTTCGGGCAATAAGGGAACACCGGATGCAGGGCTTTTAAGACATTGTATTCTCGTCCCATATCGTGACCAGCCTTGACCTTGGCGCCAACCGGAGGGCGTCGCAAGACCATTTGCCGGCCACCCATATCAAGCAAATAGGTCAGATTTGAATAGCCACTGGGAAACTGGGCGATGCTGATATCCCCGCTAAGATCTTCGATGTTTTCCTGTAGAAATGTTTTTACCGCAACCGGATCTATTTCCTCACCAACTCTAACCGTTTCGGCCTTGTCTATAGCCGGCATAATTTTATTCCTCCACTATCAGTTTATTGTACACGTTGGCGACTTTTACTATTTTTCCTGTGTAGTTTAACCTCAGATTACACTGATATCCTAAAAGAGCCTCAGTTTTATCCGTGTCTATCCGTGTAATCTGTGGTTTTAAAAAATTGGTTCCGGTTAGACCGGGTTAGATTTTTACCAATGAAGTTTTACGCAAAATGGTCAAAATATTTTTTTACCACGAAGAGCACGAAAGGCACGAAGAAAAGCGGATTTCTTCAGAACTTCGTGTTCTTCGTGTGCTTCGTGGTGCAATAACAAAATAACCTGTTTGGTTCTGGCTCTGCTGGGTTAGGTTTTACCTAAACTTTTTGTTGGGCCGTTTCCCTCTGGTACTTAAACCAGGCAGAAGGCTTCCACCAGGCCGATTAAATGATCGGCAAACTGATCCGCCGACACCTTAAGTTTTCTATATTTCCACCGTTTTAAATACCACTCCTGCTGCATGCCCTTGATCATACTGCTGGTTAGTTCATGCTTTCCTGGTTTAAAAACGCCCTGTTCCTCTCCGGTTACAAGAATATCAGTCAGGGTTTTACGGGTATATTCTTCCATAGATTTTACCGCCTCAAACTCGGCCGGTTTAATATTTCGGGCTTCCATGAAGGTGAAATAAAACCAGGGCCGGAATAGTTCAGAGAGGAAAATATGGGCTTTGATTACGGCCCTCAACTTTTCGCGGGGATTTTCATGGCCTACGGAAATCAGTTCGAAATTTCTCTTTATGATAGAGCTTCCCTGGGCCTGGATAATAACCAGAAGTTTTTCCTTGCCGGTAAAATAAGCATATAAAGAGCCTAGACTCATGCCGGTTTCTTGACTTAAATCCCGCATACTCATGGCCTGGAAGCCTTTTTTATAGCTGATGTTAAAAACAGCATTAAAGATTTTTTCCAGATTATTTACCGCGGTTTTCTCCTTCTTAATCTGGATGCTGTCATGGTTTTTACGAAATATCTCCCTGGCAATATCCCGGTTTGAGGAAGCATATGTTTTTTTGAACTCTTTGTAATTCATTTAATTCTCATTTTTTGCCAGATTTCTTAATATCCGTTTAGCCAGCGAGCTTTTGTGAACCTCATCGGCTCCATCATAAATTCTGGCGGCCCGTTCATGGCGGTAGAAAAAAGCCAGGATGGTATCATCGGTCATGCCCAGTCCACCATGAACCTGAAGAGCCCGGTCGACGATCCGATTCATGGTATTGGCGACGACAAATTTTATCATTGAAATAGAATCACGCGCTTTAGAGGCGCCATTTTTATCAATCTGCCAGGCTGAATTAAGAGTCATCAGTCTGGCGGCCTGTATTTCAGCCGCTGATTCGGCAATCCAGTTCTGGATTGTCTGCTGCTGGCCTAAAGTTTTGCCGGAAGCTGAAATTACCCGTTCATTGGCCCGTTTGCACATCAGGTCAAAAGCGCGCCGGCAGATTCCCAGCCAGCGCATGCAATGGTGAATCCGGCCCGGACCTAAGCGATCCTGGGCCATGACAAATCCTTGTCCTTCCGCCCCCAGCAAGTTTTCTTGCGGTACCCGACAGGATTCAAACAAAATCTCACCGTGGCTGAAATAATCATCACCTTCATGGCCCATGACCGGGATATTGCGAACCAGGTTGAAGCCGGGTGTGCTGGTCGGCACAATGATCATGCTGGCTTGACGATAAGTCGAGGCCTCCGGGTTGGTGACCGCCATGGTGATGGCAAAATCGGCTCCATCGGCGGCAGTAGTATACCATTTGTGACCATTGATAATATAGTCGTTACCATCTTTGACGGCTGTGGTTTCCAGCATCACCGGGTTTGAACCCGGCATATCCACTTCGGTCATGGCAAAACAGGAGCGGTTTTCTCCCCTGACCAGAGGGTTAAGGTAGCATTGTTTCTGCTCTTCAGTGCCATGCTCGTGCAGGATTTCAACATTGCCGGCATCCGGTGCCTGACACCAGAAGACATAATGGCCCAGGGGAGAGCGCCCCAGGGCTTCTGATACCAGGCCATGCTCCAGCAGTGAAAGTCCCATGCCGCCACACTCAAGCGGAAAATTGGGCGCCCAGAGCTCCATTTTTTTGACCATCTCCTGTTTTTCGCACAGCACCGGCAATATCTCTCTAAAATCCTTGGCCAAAAATTCCGGTTCCAGGGGAATAATTTCCGCTTCGACAAACTCGTTGATCATCTCGACAATAGTCTGAATCTTAGTTGATATTGTAAAATCCATTAATATCTCCTATCTTTTTTAAAGTAAGCATTCGACTTTGTCTATAGATTGACAAATTCTTGCAACTATATCAGTCAATTTTTTTTAATTCTCTCGCAAAGCCGCAAAGACCGCGAAGAGTTCAATTTGCTATATCATCTGTCATTTTTCTTTGCGCTCTTTGCGTCTTGAGAGAGTGAAACGAACGGGCGCGAGACAAAAAATTACGGTGAATAATTACCAGTTTTTTTTATTTCTCACAAACGCGGAGTCACAGAGAGCAAATGACTGGTTTCTCTGTACCTCTATAAGAGTATTATTGCTTTTTTGAAAACGTGGCCGAATATTTACTTTTTAAAAAACATTCGATAAATTCAATTACATCTGCAACAATACAGATATCTGAATGGCGAAATATGGGGGCTTGTGGGTTTTTATTGATGCTGACTACAAATTCGGCTTCCTTGATTCCGGCAAGATGTTGGGAAGAACCGGAAATGCCGCAGGCAATATAGACTTTAGGTGCAACCGTGGCGCCGGTGATGCCGACCTGGTGTTGATAGCCGATCCAGTTCATATCTACCAGGGGCCGAGATGAGCCCACGGCCGAGTCAGAGAAACATTGCGCAAACCGGAAAATAAATTTAAGGTTCTTTTCTTTTACCCCACGACCGGCAGCGACAATGACTTTGGCTTTTTTCAAGGCCTGATCTTCGCAAGCCCTTTTTACGGTTCGGCGATGTTGGATACGTTCTTTGCCGCAAGCTGAAAGGATAAAAGGGATTTTGCAAAGCTTCACCTGGCCTGGTTTTTTTTCTTCCCGGTCGTCTGGTTTGAAGATCCCCGCCATCAAGCTCAGCACCACTGGTTGATTTGCAGTCGGGCGAACCAGCAGGTTTTTGCTATTGTTAAATACGGGGCGTGAATAGATCAGTCCCTCCTCATCGGATCGGATATCATTAACCCCGGAGATGGATGCCGCATTTAAGCTCATGGCCAGCCCCGGGGCAAAATCTCTTCCTTGAGAGGTATGGGCGACGAGGATATGGGAAGGGTTCATTTCTCGGATCAATTGCCCAAGGCAATAGATATAAATCTCGCTGGTATAGGCTTTAAGCCCCGGTATCTGCAGGCCGATGACATCCATACCGGTTTGCTTGGCAATCTTTTCGGCCAAGGGTTTAGGGTCATCTGCAGGGACAATGATATGGATGGCCGGGGAATGCTGTTTTAGAACCGGATTTGTTTCTATGGCACGGGCTGCCGCTACCAGCTCCCAGGTGACCGGTCGGATCTGATCCGCAAAAATCTCCGCAATTACCAATATTTGCTTCATATGAGATCTTTCTCCTTTAAAACAGCGAGCAGTTGTTCCGCCTTATCGGATAAAGATCCCTCCAGTATCCGGCCGGATCGGGTTTTTTTTGGAGATTCCAGGCCGCGGTAAATATCCCTTGTCGGTATTAGCTCGGGAAAAAAATCTGCTTCAATAAGGTTTGTAATCTCTTTTTGGCCGGCGGCCAACATGTTTGAGAGGCGGGGATATCTGGGGGTGTTGATGCCGGCTTGAATGGTAAGCACTGCCGGGAACCGGATTGCGAGGCAGTCCCTGAAGCCGTTTTCCAGCTCCCGCTCAACTTCAATTTCATTGTTGCCGGAGGGTAAACTGGCTTTTATCACCCCGGTGGCACAGGGAAATCCCATGATTTCAGCCAGCATGGGACCGATTTGCCCCGCCATCATGTCCTCAGACATAATCCCGGTCAGAATCAGGTCGTATGGTATCTTTTTTGCTACCACCGCCAGTCTGGTTGCGGTGATAAAAGACGAGACATATTCTGGATCTTCAGTAACTATATGATAACCCCTGTCCGCCCCCAGGCCAAAAGCCCGCCGGATGATCTTTGCCGCTTCAAGTGGGCCGACTGTAACCACGTCCACGGTAACCGAAGCCGATATTTTAGCGCCAGATTGGTCTTTTATGTTAAGCGCTTCTTCCAGGGCGTGGACGTCAAAGCGGCTTATCTCCCCGTCATCACCCACTTGTTTAATACAAACCAGGATTTTCATCTCTTTGTCATAACCCGGAGCTTGATTCATGTCAAGAAAAAACGAACAAACGTTCATATTTTAGCCCAACCATGACCGGTATATTTCATCTCAACTTTCTGACTTGTATTGCCAGGGATATATTGCCGGATGTTCGGGGACATTGCTTTAGCGCGCCCCACAGGCAGAATCGAAAAAAGAAATAGAAAAAAAGTGGAAAGGCGTATACAATCCGACAAAAAAGTGAAGGTTGTTGGAGTATTATGGCCATAACAACAATTCCTCATAGAAGAGACGTCATCAAGGATATCAAAAATCGGGGGGGATTGGTAGCAGCCGTGCTGCCAATCCATTATTCCCGCGCCCTGTTACGTGCTTTTGACATTTTCCCAATAGAACTATGGGGACCACCCAAAGTGGATGTGAGCCTTGGCGGTGCACACCTGCAATCCTATGTCTGTTCCATTGTACACAACGCTCTTTCATTTTTAAAAATGGGCGAACTGAATGTCGCCAGCCTGATCCTGATTCCCCATACCTGTGATTCACTTCAGGGCCTGACCTCTGTTCTCATGGATATGATCAAGCCCGAGCAGACAATATTTCCGCTCTATCTGCCCCGGGGACAACGGGAAGAGGATGTGGTTTTTCTGGTTGATGAATTACAGGCTCTGTACGCTCATTTTTCTGATTTTACCGGCAAATATCCGACCAATGAAGAGTTGCTTACAGCCATTAAGCGGGAAGAACTGAGTGATTTACTTTTGCTCAAGTTGCACAAGAACCGGCAACAGATGGGTTTAAGCAATATAGATTTTTATCGCTTGGTACGCTCCCGGGAATATCTGTCGGCCGAGCATTTTGCCGCTCTGGCTGAAAATGCCCTGCAAGTTACCGGAGAAACGGCAGGGGGTATTCCGGTAATCCTTTCGGGTATTCTTCCTGAACCTATGAAAATGTTAGATGTAATCAGCAAAATGAAAGGACAAGTAGTTGCCGATGATTTGGCCTGTTGCGGTCGTCGTCTCTATCAGCCGGGAACCAGCCGGGAACCTTTCCGCCGGATGGCCGAACGCATTATCTATGCCCCACCCGACCCCACCCGTGGCAACTCCATTGCTGAGCGCGCTGAATATCTAATCGAAATGGCCCGAAACAGCGGGGCCAAAGGAATTATTTTCTACGAGGTTAAATTCTGTGAGCCCGAACTTTTCGACTTGCCCAATCTGCGTAATTGTCTCAAGGAGCAGGGTCTGGCTTCCATTAACATCGAAGTTGACATTAATAATCTCCTTCCCCATCAGATAGCTACCCGCATCGGCGCGTTTTTGGAGATGCTGGACAGTTAAAAATATGAATTTGAGAGGATTGCGGTTATGGGAATGACTGCTTCATTAAAATATTACTGGAATGTAAAAGTTACGGGACAACCATTTTTGTATTGGCAACGCCGACAAGCTGAACGTTACCCCAGGATTCCTTCCCGGTGGCGCATGGATATTTTATCCCCTCCTCTACGTATTGGGGCTCGAACCAAAGAGCTTATTTCCCGCCATTATCTCGAAGGACGCTACGCCAGCGGACATCGTCCCGTGGCCTGGGTAACCTCCGGTGGGCCGGTTGAAATCTTGCAGGCGCTTGGATTTTATGTACTCTATCCTGAAAATCACGGTGCCCTTTGTGGTGTTCGGGGAGCCGTTGTAGAGCTTTCCGGAATGGCGGAAAATGCCGGATATTCCACTGATATCTGTTCTTATGCCCGAACCGACATAGGCTCCGTACTTTCCGGCAAAACTCCGGTCGGCCATTTGCCCAAGCCTGATTTACTCCTGGCCTGCACCAATATCTGCCAGACCGTATTGTACTGGTATCGGGTGTTAGCCCGCCATTTTGAGGTACCGTTAATTTTAATCGATACCCCTTTTGTTTACACTAAAGTATCCGATCATGCTTTAGGGTATGTAAAAAAACAGCTGGAAAATTCCATCTCCATTTCAGAGCAGGTTGCCGGCTGCCGACTTGACTACCGTCACTTAAAGCAGATAATTCGACTCAGCAAGGATGCGACCGAATTGTGGCAGGAGATCATCAGTCGGGGCCGGCATCAGCCGGCACCTATTTCGGTCTTTGATCAGTTCATCCATATGGCCCCTATCGTTGAAATGCGGGGGAAAAAAGAGACAGTTTATTTTTATGCCGAGCTGCTCAGAGAGTTGGACGAGAATATTGCTAAAGGTAAAGGCGCGGTGCGTAACGAACGTAAACGGCTGTTGTGGGACAACCTACCCATCTGGTACCGGTTACGCTATCTGGCCGAATATCTGGGTGAACACGGTATTTGCGTGGTTTCTTCCACTTACACCAACGCCTGGGGAGAACTGGCTTCATTGATGAATAGCGAAAAACCGCTGGAATCCATTGCCCGGACCTACATCTCGCCAATTCTCAATCAGGGGACAAAATACAAATTAGATACCATGAAGCGGATGGTGAAAGAGTTCCAGCTGGATGGGGTCATTTTACATTCGGACCGCTCCTGCAAACCCTACTCAATCGGTCAGATTGATCAGCGTAATAAACTCATTCAGGAGTTTGGAATCCCGGCTCTGCTGCTGGAAGCTGACCACGATGACCCCCGGGCTTATGCTGATGAACAGGTGGCTTCGCGTTTGGCTTCTTTTGTCGAGATGTTGGATGATTAAGAATAGGTCACGGAGGCATATTTAATGAAAATTGCGGCATTAGGAATCGATGTAGGTTCGACGACGATTAAAATGGTAGCGGTAAACAGCGTCGGTGAGATGGTCTGGAACCACCTGGAACAGGTTGATCCAAGAGTGGAGAAGCAGGTTGATTCTTTTCTGGAAAAATTGAGGAATGAGATCAAGTCTCTGGAGGGAATCCCGTTGGTTGCCACCGGATACGGCCGCAATCTGGTACAACAAGCGGTTAAAAATATCACGGAAATCACTTGTCACACTAGAGGAGTATATCATCAATTAGGCCACGGTGGGACGTTGATAGATATCGGCGGTCAAGACAGTAAGGTTGTTGTGATTGGGGCTGAAGGACAGGTATTAGATTTTGCCATGAATGACAAATGTGCGGCGGGCACCGGTCGTTTTCTGGAAAACAGCGCCGCCCGAATGCATATCCCTGTCGTTGAAATGGGTTTTGTAGCCCTTTCGGCTACGGAAGAAGTGACCATTTCCAGTACATGCACAGTATTTGCCGAATCGGAAATCATCTCCATGCTTGCCCAGGGTATTGAGGTCGAACCTATTTTGATGGGGCTGCATCGCTCACTGGTAAAACGGGTGACCGCCATGGTTCGTAGTGTAGGGCTGGCACCACCATTGCTGCTTTCCGGTGGGGTTGTTAAAAATCCCGCTATTCGCAAAGTGATTGAAGATGAAACCAAAGAGAAGGTGTTTATACCTGAGCACCCTCAACTCATGGGAGCTTATGGGGCGGCGCTATTCGCCTTAGGGATAAAATAAAAATATCTATTTTTACTTGAGCATACCAGAAATCAGGGCAATAGAACGCTCACGGTAACGTTCATATTTGGATGCCCGCTTAAAAGCCGACCTGGCTGCCGATAAATCATCAGCATACCAGGCACAATAACCGGCCAGCAGAAACTGATATCCCTGTTTTTCGGATAATAAAGTCAAGCCGCTGAGAATCCCATACGCCTCTTTATAGCGTCCAGCCCGGTAAAGTATTTCACCCTGCTGCAACAAGTTTCGCCCAGATGGATACAATGATTGTTTACGCTTCAGCCAGTCCAGGGCCCGGTCATCATCACCCGCCTGCAGATATAAGGCAACCAACTCTCCCAATTCATCGACGGTTAAGGAAGATTGCTGCAGTTGGTACAATTGTTCCAGAGCCTGTCCTGCTGCCGATGGTAAGCCGAGCAACCGGTATAACTGGACGATAATTTTAAAATCTTTGACTTCCGGCTTTTTAAAAGACAGCATGACTTTATAGGCGGCCAGAGCCGAAGCATAATTCCCCGTTGTCAGCCTCACCTGGCCCAGCAAACACCAGTAATCAGCATCTTCAGGAAAACGGTGGAGGACCAGGGAAAGTAGTCGTTCAGCGGCTTTATTTCGCTGCAATTCCAGATAGATTCTCACCAGAGTCTGCACTGATTCCCGGCCAAAGTCCTGCCGCTTTTCCACCAGTTCGCTGAAAAATGGCTGTGCCCGGCCATAGTCAGCAACCATGAGATAGGAAGTGCCGGCATATTTCAACAGTATATCAAGTCGAGTTGAATCGGTTTTTCGGGCTAATGACACAGCGGCAGCAAACTGTTCACCCGCCTGCCGGTATTCCTTCAGCGATAATAATGTCATACCCAGATTTTCCTGCGCCGGCAAAAATTTGGGCGCCAGTTCAATCGCTCGCCGGTAGGAAGCAACAGCTGACTTAAGCTGCTCAAGGGAAAACTGAAGGTTGCCGGCCATAAACTCTACCAGCAGGTAAGCTGAACGGGGATGGTCCTGACGAAATTTTTCAATTTTTGCCAGGGCCTTTCGCTCCTCTTTTTTTGCCACCAGTGACTGGACATTCACCAGCAGCCGGTTAGCCGCAGGTGAAAGCTGACGCTGATATGGATCGATGGAAGAAGTAGTACCCAAGGCCGCCCGGGGTAGAAAAATCCAGCACACGACTATCAATACCATAACCGGGGCCATCCACCCCACTCCCCGGCAATAATTATCTGGATATTTATTGGTCAAGCTTAAAAACAATCGTGGTCTCCACTTGAGTCATCACCTTATTGTTTGCCACCGTACCCGGGCGAAAATGCCAGTTTGCCAGGGCGGTTCTCACTGACTGTTCAAAATAACCAGCTGGTTCAGCCAGGATAATTTTAAGTTCTTTAACCAATCCCTGTTGATCGACAATGAAGCGGACCCGAACTTTGCCTTCAATCCCCCGGATACGGGCCCGGCGCGGATAGAATGGTGCCGGGGTCGCCATCGGCAACGGTTGTTGATCCAGTTCACCAGGCCGGTAAAATGGTTTTGCCACCGGCATTAATGGTGTCAAGGTCTCCAAACCGGTTATCTGTGGCGATATTTTAAGGTCAGGTAGCGGCAGTTCCATGGCTGGCAATGCTTTTGGCTGGGGAAGGGGTAATGATTCAAGCTGTACAGGAGGGAGAACCACTGTTTTTCTTACTGGTTCGACTTCTTTAACCGGTGGCGGTTCCGGTTCGTCCTTTAGATGTTCAACCTGCCAGATGGGTACTGACTGACAGGACGTCATCCGTCGAGTAAATTTGGGGGATTGGAAAAGCAGAGAAATGAAAAATAGCAGGAACAAATTGACTCCCACCGCACTGAGAATACCGGTCAACCAACGTCGATTCCTCCCCTGGGCACACGACATTATCAGGGCTCCCTGGTGGCCGCCACTGCCACCCGTGCGGCTCCGGCCAGCCGACAGAAGTCCAGCACTCTGACCGTTAAACCGGTTTTTGTTTCCCGGTCCGCGACAATCAGAATATTACCGTCGGGATTCTCAGCCAGGAAACGCTCAACAATTGCCCGGATACTGCGGGCATCAACCTGCCTGCCACCGGCATAAATCCGACCACCGCTGTTAATGCCGATCTGCAGGCTGCTGGTTTCTTCAATCATGCTACTTTGGGCCACCGGTCGCTGCACCTCAACTCCTGATTCCCGGACAAAACTGGTGGTCACCAAAAAAAATATCAGCAGGATAAAAACCATATCAAGCATGGGGGCCATGTTGATTTCCGCTTTCTGCCGCTCACGACGCAACCTGGCTTTGACATTAATCATCTAACCCTACCCCATAGCCTGATGGAAGTTCAGATTCAGCTCTTTCATCATTGCCGCCCGGAATTCATCAAGTTGCTGGGCAATCCTACCGATGCGTCGATGGAGAAAACTGGCCATGAACAGCCCGGGAATGGAAACAAACAGACCACTCTGGGTGGTAATCAGGGCGGCTGAAATTCCCTGGGCCATGGCCCGGGCATTCCCGGTTCCATACATGGCAATGGCATCAAAGGTAGAGATCATCCCGCCCACGGTTCCCAGCAATCCCAGCAACGGGGCAATGGAAGCCAGCACATAAATAACATTGATATTCCTTGAAAGCCGGCTGGTTTCCCTGTTCACCAGGGAGGTAAGCAGATCCTGGTTAAGCTGTCTGTCGACGGTCATCTGTTCCATGAAATGAAAAACCACGTGACTGAGAGGGGTGCCGATGGTTTGCAAGCCAACGCCGTTTTGCACCCGGGATACGGTCTCCAGAGTTCCCACATCATTGCGGTTAATCTCATGGATTTCCTGGAGTTTGATCAGAATCAGACTCCACATGACCAGTGAAACCACAATAATCGGCACCATCATCAGGCCGCCGCTCCGGCAATATTCAAGAATAGAGAATAAAAATCCGTTCATGATCTTTCTGATAATTCCTTGTTCACCAAAGCCACGGTCAGGCCGACAGCCTTTTCTTCCATATCCCCGATAACCGAATCAACTTTACGGCTGAAATAGGCGTGCAGAAGAATGATGGGGATGGCCACCATCAGACCCAGCATGGTGGTCACCAGAGCTTCAGATATTCCTCCGGACATCAGTTTTGGATTGCCGGTTCCGAAAATAGTAATTACCTGGAAAGTATTAATCATCCCGGTAACCGTCCCCAGCAATCCCAGCAGCGGGGCTACAGCAGCCAGCACCTGCAGAGTGGGAAGATATTTTTCCAGTCGCGGCAGCTCCTTCATAATCGCCTCTTCGAGGACATTTTCCAGGACTTCTCGGCTGGCCAGCTGAAACTTCAACCCGGCAGCCAGGACATTATAAACCGGACCATGTTTATTTTCCAAGAGTTCCAAACTTGCCTGCCGGCGGCCGGCGGCCAGCAATCCAATCACTTCCACCATCACGGTATCCGTATTGCTCTTGACCCGCCGGAGAAAGAAAAACCGTTCAAGACTGACCAGAAAAGCTATCACCCCGATCAGTAAAATAGGCCAGACCAACACACCGCCGGACCGCAGCCGTTCCCAGGCCGTAGGGCGCAAAGCCAACTGACGGACGGTTGCACCACCGGAAAAATCCAGGTAGACTTCATTACTGGATCCATCAAGATATTTTTTCAGACAACGGCCAATCAACCATGGAGCCCGGGATACAGCCAGCAGGGCATCATTTTCCTTACCGTAAACCGCGTAGCCGATTTCCCGGTTATCATCCTGACGATAAATGGCGGTCAAAGCCCCCAGGCAAAGAATATCACCAGAAGTCGTCCGACCATCAAGGGCCACAAACGGTCCATGTTTGGTGACAATATCAGCCCCCTCCTTAATCTCAGCAAAACTGTTTTCTACCAGTTGCCGAATCCCGGTCATGCTGGGCAATCCTTTTTGTGACAACATTTCATCAAAAGGACGTAATCTTCCAGGATGCACCCCGGAAACCAATGATCTTTCCATGATGGCCTTTAAATCCCGGATGCCAACGCGAACCGTGCCATCCAGCTCATTCATCTCCGCAATCACCGCCTGCTGGCGTATCCCCAGCTTTTTTTCCTGCTCGGCATATGTTTCAAGACTGGATTCCAGAAAATTATTTTCCTTTTTCAACCCAGCTATTGCCTTTTCACGCTCATCAAGCTGCTGCTGTAAAGCTTTTTTTTCTGCCGCCAGTCGCCGAAACTGCTGCTGTTGGTCAATTTTAGCCTGTTGATATTCAGCCTTAAGCTTCTGGTCAACCTGATCGAAAGAGGAATCCGCAGCCAATCCGAAGGCAACCGGCAATAAGAGAAATACCAGGGCACAATAACAAAAAATTTTCATTACCATCCCCTTTTATCCACCGGCAGCTTGACCAGGTCTATTGCCCGTTGTTTCATGGCCATGCGCAGCCCTTCTTTGATCGGCTCCAGGAAACGGCCCGGTAAAGTTTCCCACTTTCCTGCTTTAGGATTATACCAACCGGCATCTTTACCATCAAGGGTCAGGTAATACAGGCCTATACTCCCCAATCGCAAGACATTAACCGTAGTTTTAACCGCTGAAAGTTCCAGTACCCGGTCATATGCCTCTACCTGATGGCCGTACTGGGCTTCAATCTGCAGCATTTCCAATACCCGGCGTAATTTTTCCGCCAGAGACGATTCATAGGAGCTTAAGAAGGATTCAAGTTCAGCAAAACGCTGCCGCCGCTCCACCTGCAGAAACGGCAGTCCATGCCGAAAAGATGTCCTTGCCTGTTCAAGGGTCTGGTCAAGAAATGGTTCCAGTTCCCGGGCGATTACCTGCTGCTCAGCAATACCTTTTTCCAGTCCGGCAATTTTTGCTTGACGTTCAGTTATATAGCGCTGCAATTTATGCTGCCGGTAGCGAAGCAGATCTTCCTGCATTTTAAGATTCTGCAGACGGCTGATCATTTCCTGACGCTGCTGCTCCCAGGCATCTACAGCTTTTTGAGTCTGCTGTTGAATTTTCAGCGTTCGGTTGACGGTTTCGGTCACCATTGACAC
>JAYEKE010000180.1 GCA_034660915.1 Pseudomonadota bacterium | reverse complement strand
AATATATCGAGCACCAGGAAATCACCGAAGAAGGCGATAATTTTAAAATAGAAGATTAGTCCCAAATTATGGTCGGGCTTTCAGCCGACTTGCGAACCTACCGGCTTCCAGCCGGTAGAGATTTAGTGAAGCCATGCTTCCATTCATGAGCATGAAAAATAACCAGCCATATGAATTGTTTTTGGCCAACAAATAACTTCCTACTAGAAAGCCGATCATTACACCTATTTCCAGGAGCTGGGAAACAGACGCAATCCCTCCATAATCATACAGGCTGTAACTAAGACCCAAAATCAAGAAAACATATGTAAATAGTGAAGCAATAATATCAAAAATCTTATTTGGGGCTTCGCTATTCTGATAAACGGTAAACAACCCAAATAGCATCGAAGGAACTCCACCGGTCTCTATTGAGGCGGCTATCCAGTTGTGCTTGCTGATGAGAATCATTACCCAGGCCGGAACTCCTAATAGATAAATCAGCCATCCAGCAATCTTTAACCGTCTTTTTGTGTTTTTATTCTTACCTTCCGCGAGTGCAAAAAAATTTTATTTAGAAGGTAAAATCCTCATCCCCAAGCCTGTAAAATTACATCCATGGCATTTTTGTCATTTCTATGAGGTCAACGTTGGCATGACCTATAGTGGTCAAGTAAAAACGGACACTTTTTATTGAGCCGTTATGCAACAATGCCCTTTTTCATATGCAAGTGGGGTTTGGTACTCGAGAGTTGAGTGAAATCGCATGGAATTATAGTAGGAGATATAATCAAGAACCTCTATTTCTGCAGATTACTTGGTAAAGAACCTGCAATGTGACAGCCGTTCTGATTTTATATTCCGGAAAAATCTCTCGTTTGGGGCATTGTCCCAGCAATTACCTTTTCTGTTCAAACTGCCGCTGCGCCATCCTTAATAAGGCGGAGACGCGATCGTGTTTTATGATTTCGCCTCACCCTTCAAAGCCTTCAAGAGCGGCAGTAGTTCGGGCACGTCGTCTTGGATGATGCTCCAAAGCGTATCGTTGTCGATGCCAAGATAGCCGTGAATGAGCCGGTTGTGGGTGGCAATGATCATCCTCCAGGGGATTTCGGGATGGGCGGTTCGAACCTCATCCGGGATGTGGGAGGCAGCTTTGCTGATCAGCTCCAAATTACGCAGGGTGGCATCATAGCTGAGGCCGCTTGCCACGAATCCGGCTTGGTCGAGTCCGTCGGTGTAGGTCAGCACTTTCCCGCCAAAATCGATCATATCATCGAGGTAGAAAAGCCATTCGCGTTTGCTGGCATCAGACATTGCCCCGCTCCTGTTCGATGTAAGGGCGCAGCTCCGGTCGCAAAGCCTTTTCGGTGACCAAGTCAACCGGGCAGCCGAGAAGGTCTTCCAAGTAGAACTGTACCCCGAAATAGCGTTTGGAGGTGGCTGGACCGTCGAAGGCAACCAGGATATCTACGTCGCTGTCGCTGGTTGCCGTATTGCGGGCGGTCGAGCCGAACAACGCCAACTGGATCACGCCGAAACGAGCTTGCAGCTCCGGTTTGCTGCAAGTAAGCAGATCGATGGCATGCTGTCTGTTCATCGTTCCACCTCCAAGGGCCATATTTATCTTCAAAGCCTACTTAAACGCTGGAAGCCATAAAGGCGCACGAAGGCCGTTCAAAACTATTCGACAATATAACATCTGCTATGTGGCGTGCAAGGAAAAATTCCACAAGTTCTGACAGTTTAATAAACGTCCTGGCAGCTATAATTGATGGCGTTATGGCGCGGCCAAAATCCTTAAGCTGAAATACGAAGATGCCGCCCCGGCTGCCATTATCGGAGCCTCCAACCATGCGGCAATGACGGATGAGGCCAGTTCCGGCAAGCCAGAAGACTGCACGTTTAAGGGGCATCGATTTTTCAGCGGCTTTCGCTTCAATCTCATTTGCCAGAGAGTCGTCCTTTTGTTTCAGTCCCTGATATATAGTCCATGCCATCAGGGCGCCAAATACCAGCAGCAGGACAACCGCATCGAGCCGGGATAAATCAAAATCTGTTATCAGGGCGACACTGAGGACGGTCAGCAGCTTCAATATGGGCAGTTCGCAATACTGTCGAATGTACCATGGATGGGGGATGGGGCTGATCAAGGCCGTCACGCCCAGTATCAGGGTGATATTGGCGATATTTGAGCCGTATGTGTTACCAAGCGTAATTCCCGGCCTGCCTTCAATGGCTGCCAGTGCCGAAACCACCATTTCGGGTGCGGACGTTCCGAACCCAACGATGACCATGCCGATTAAAAGTGGCGGCATGCCGAAATATCTTGCCGTGGAGGCCGAGCTTTCCACAAAACGGTCAGCGTTCCAAACGAGCAGTGCAAGACCGGCAATCGAAGCCAAAACAGCTAATTCCATCAGCTAATTACTATCACCACCGTGTCCCGGTGAAATTTTTAAGTTCAACAAAAAATATTGTCACAGCTTTTTCATAGTAATGTCACAGCTCCATGTCATAGTTTGTCATAGCTCCGATAAAGTATAATGGCGGGTTGGGTCTGTTGGTCCTGCTCCCAATTCTAAAATCAGCTCCTTATCCAACATTCCTTTGAGGGCGCGCTGGAGGCTGCATCGATTTATATCGGGGCAGATACCTTCAAAGTCCTGAATGGTGAGTTTCCCGTTTTGCAGCAGGTAGCCAAGTGCTTTGCTTTGGCGCTCATTCAGGCTGTGCTTTTGTACCAGAACATCCCGGCGGATAACCTGCTCACCACGCTCTTTGACCTCGATCATCTGGGTTTCAAGGCCGCTGATGAAATAATCGAGCCAGCCGGTCATATCCATACCGTTTTCACGGACGCTCTGGATTTTCTTGTAAAAGGTAGGACGATCGCGGTCGTAATATTCACTGATGGTGAAAAGCCGCTTGAAATCATATCCGGCTTTGTACAGGCAGAGAGTCGACAGCAGACGGGAGGTCCGTCCATTTCCGTCCAGAAAAGGATGGATATGCACCAGTTGGAACTGGGCGATGCCGCTGATTAGTACCGGATGTATTTCAAGATCAGTGTTGAGCCATTTGACCATTTCCGACATCATAATCGGCACCTCTACTGCTGACGGCGGTGTGTAGATAACGTCACCGGTGGAGGAATTGGCTACATAGTTTTGGATGCGTCGATAGTTGCCCGGATCAGCTTGACACCTCGCACGCCTTCTACCAGTTTGCGGTGGATTTCCCGAATCAGCCTTTTGGTGATTGGGTCGCCGCTGTCCAGACAATCGGAAACGAATTCAAAGGCGGAGCGGTAATTTAGCAGCTCCCGGGTGTCGTCCGGGTCGGCTTCAGGGACTACTTCACTGTTCCACAGACGTTCGGCCTGATCCAGTGTTAATCTGGTACCTTCAATATGGGTTGTATGGTGTGCCTCTTTAATAAGGACTTTATTTCCCATATCCCGCACCCAGTCATCAGACAAGCGTGCCGCTTCCAGAAAACCCCGTGCCCGTTCGATATGTGTGATCGCAGCTGTCATCCGGTTGGTTATGGTGAATTTGGGATTAAATGCACTCATGCATTACACCTCCTTCGTTTATTCTCCCGTAATGCCTGTTTCCATAACCTTGAACTATTAAGCCGTTCTTAATAGTTGCTTTTTGCTCTATATCGTTTTTTCCATTCACGGCAGTTATCCGGAATTTTCGGATAACTGAATCTTTCTCGAGTATGCTGTCAGAAAATACCTTCTTCATTCAACACCTCCACAGTTTTGATGCCTGTCCCGGGACCAGCGGAGGTATTTTATCAACTCCCAGTTGATCGATTCGGAATCAAACCGCTCACTGTCGTAATCGCCACCGGACCATTCCATGTAACTTTCGTGCTCTTCATGGCTCGGGTCATTCAGGGCGTTGCAGAATTCAAAGTAGCCGGGTACACCGCCCACATCTTCAGGTGGGCAGGCCCGTTCACCTTCAAGGCAGGCCAATTCCGTTCTCGGTTCCGGATTGAAATAGCGGTTTTCTTCGAGAACAAGTTCATGATCCCAGCTGTCCCCGAAATCATACAGGTAACGGAAGGTGCGGCCTTTCTGTTTGATCAGATCTCCAAGACGGTATCGTCCGCAGACCAGCCCGTCTTCTTTCGATTCAGGGTATTCCGTGTATCGTTTATTCCCGATGGTAAATTCGCGCAGATGGCTGTCGGTCCAGCCCATGACAATCTGGATAACATCGTGCAGCCGGTCCAGCGTGATACTGGCGGGCACTGCAAAACGACGCCAGATTACCAGTTCGATATCAAGCAGCTGTATTTTCAGCAGATAAAATCGTTCGTCCATTTTTCTAATTCCTCTTTTTTAACCACCTTTGTACATCCCGGGCCGGACAGTGAGCTGCGGCCACCGGATACAGGTGTGATGTTTATCTGGGTGCTGATTTTTTCTTTCAGGGCAGATACGTGGGAGATGATTCCGATCAACTTGCCGTCCTGCTGCAGGCCGGATAAGGTTTCCAGAGCGGTCTCCAGAGCTTCTTCATCCAAGGTGCCGAAGCCTTCATCCAGAAACAGGGAATCCACCCGCACTTTCCGGCTGGCCATTTTCGACAACCCCAACGCCAGCGTCAGGCTGACGATAAAGCTTTCACCGCCGGACAGGTTCTTGGTCGAGCGGATTTCACCGGCCTGATAGTTATCGACGACATTCAGTTCCAGCGGACGGTGTTCATCACGGATCAACAGATAGCGGTCGGTCATTTTTCCCAGCTGCCGGTTGGCATGAGAAACCATCAGCTCAAAGGTCAAGCCCTGCGCAAAATTACGGTACTTTTTCCCGTCGGCTGAACCGATGAGGCCATGCAGCTTTTCCCAACGATGGCACTCTTTCTTCTGAGCCTCAATGGTGGACTGCTTTTCCTTTATCCGCTCTTTGGCTGCCGTATTTTCATTCAGCGTGTGTTTGATCCCGGCAATGGCATCGCGCAGTGTTTTCAAGGATTCCTCAAACTCTTTGAACTGCGGCTCCAACTCCTCAAGCGTCTTGTCCGTGAGCTTTTTGGCGATCTCCGTGGCCAGACGCGTCTCCCGGTCTTTCTGTTTGGCTTTGAGTTCCGTTCCCGCGTCATCGAGCTCTTTAGCCCGGGTAGATAAAGACTCACGACCTTCCTGTGATAGTCTGGCTTCGAGGAAGACTTTCTCATCTGCAAAGCCTGCGGAAGATAGAGCTGCAGAAAAGTCCGCTTCCGCTTTTTCCAGTTCAGGCGTTCTTTGCAGGGTGCGCTTCTTCAGGGAGTCAATATGGGTCTTGGCCGCTGTCAGCTTCTGTTGCAGATCGGTGTTCAGGTCTCTGGCTTTCTTCTCGGCCTTTTCGGCGTCGGTAACGGCTTTGTTCAGTCGGCCTTCTTCCTCATCAGGCTTTTTATCACCGTATAGTTGCTTTCGCTCTTCTGTTCCATCGGCCAGTTGCTTTTTGAGTCGTTCCAGATTTTCCTGTTTTTCAGCCAGAGCCTTGACCTGCGTATCAATCACAGCATCCAGACGCCTCACCTCGCTGTCGATGGCGGCAATCTGTTTTTCAATGTCGGCCTTTTGTTTTACCTGTTCCTGCCATGCCTTCAGTCTTGATTTAAGGGATTCGAGCAGTGACTCGACCTTTGACTCCGGTATTTCAGTAATGCCAAGTGGCTGGAGTTTCCCGGAAACTGCCAACTTGAGTTCATCAAAGCCGGTTCGAAGTTTCGTGAGGGCATCCTTTAATTCCGTGAGCGTTTTTTCTGCGGCCTTCTTGTTATTGGCGGCTTCGGTTTCCAGCTTCTCGCTATTGTTCAAATTGTTACGGGCAGTGTTTTCCGTCTGTTCCAGTTTTTTGATGGCGGCTTCCTGTTCGTCAGCCTTGTCGATCATCTTGGTCAGCGATTCTATCTTTTGCTCGATTTCATCAGGAACCGGAACATTGCCCTCGGCAAAGGGGTGCACGACCGAGCCACAGAGTGGACAGGGTTTACCGTCTTCCAGCTTGGCCCGGTGATCTTCAAGCTCCTCGATTTTCTTAATAAACGCCATCTCACGAAGAAGGGTCTCCTTCTCTGTGCGATATTCGCGGAGCAATTTGTCACCCAGCAATTCGCTCAGGGCATCCTTGCCTTGCTGTAGATTTTTACCGGCGGTCTCCAGCTCCTGTTTTTTGAGCCCACATTGCTTGGAGGCTTCATCCAGTTTCTTTGCGGCATCAGCTACGACCGTATCGGCTTTTTTGAGATCGGCTTCTTTCTGTGTGATCTCCCCTTGCTTGGCGAGCAGGTTGCCGAATTGTTCTTCAACACCGGCCAGCCCACTGATCAACCATTCATCCCGCGCATTTTCTTTGAGGTACAGCTCTGCGGCCTCCAGTGTTTTTTCTGCGGCGGTCCGTTTTTCCAGCTCCTTCACCCGAGCTTGCTTGTCGGTCTCAACCTTTGCGGCTTCCTTGGTACAGGCATCAGCGTCTTCTGATACAGCCTTTGTCTGTTCCGCAATCTTTTGATCCAGTGACCGGATTTTCTGGATCAACGGGGCTGCCGTTTTCAGCTCCTCTTTGGCTTTGAGGGTGAACTGCTCGGAAGCTTTGAGAGTCTCAGCTTGTTTGTTTGCAGATGTTTCAATTTCAGGAAGTGCTGCTTCATCCGTTTTCAAGGACGTCTGATCGTCAGCCTGCTGCTTACGGAGGGATGTTACGCTCACGTATGTTCCGTCCAGTGACGCGGCCTTGGTGGCCTGTTCAAGTTTGCCCCGTTCCGGCTTGAACGCTTCGGTATCAGCCTTCAGCTTGGCGGCTTCATCTGTAAGACTAAGGATCTCCTTTTTCAGGTTATCAATAGTGGTCAACCATGTGATGGCTTTGCCTGTTTCGGTTGATTTACCGGCAAGCTCAGTCTCCTGTTTCAGCTTGGTCTCAAGGTCATCCTGAATTTCCTTTTCCTGTTCCGGCTCCAGAATCACGATGCCTGATGTTTCAGCGTTCAGGAGGTTCAGCTTTTCCCGCTCATCACGCTGACGTTCATGGACCCGGCGTGAGATTTCCGAATAAATTTCAGTACCGGTAATCTGCTCGAGTATTTTTGACTTCTGTTCGGCGTCAGCTTTCAGGAAAGTATCAAACCCGCCTTGTGCCAGCAGAATGGAGCGAGTAAAACGGTCAAAGTCCATCCCGGTTTTTTCTTCAATGACCGCTCCGACAAGACTCTTCTTGGTTTCGATGGGCTTGCCCGTAGCATCGTCCGCAATCTGGTGTTCCTGATCCTGCAGGTTCCCTTCAGCCTTTTTTCTAGCCCGGCGCTGTTCCCAGTGGCAGCGGAATCGACCAGCCTGGGATTCAAACAAAACCTCGGCATAGCACTCACCGGTCTGGCGGGACATAATCTCGTTTCCGTTCTTGGTGATCTTCCCAAGCCGGGGTGTGGCACCATACAGAGCAAGACAGATGGCATCAAGAATCGTCGATTTGCCCGCACCGGTCGGACCGGTCAGAGCAAAGATGCCGTTGGATACATATTCGGGATCAGTGAAGTCTATGACCCATTCACCATAGAGGGAGCCCACATTCTTAAATCTGAGTTCAAGTATCTTCATGACAGAACCACTAATGCACACGAATGGACACAAATATTATTCATAAGACAATTCGCTCCCATTCGAGTTTGGCGTGTTTGAAGTTCAGGATAACACCTACCCGCAGACCTGTGATTTTGAGGTAATTGATCACCTGGCCACGCTCAATATCGGTAATACGTTCGATCGTTTTTGTTTCAACGATTATCTGGTCAAAAGCGATCAGATCAGGAATATAGTCACCTACTTTGACTGTTTTATAGATCACGTCATAATGCGGTTGCTGTTTTGTCGAGATACTACGCAACCCAAACTCCACCACAAGAGCATTCTCATATGGTTTTTCCAGCAATCCATGTCCCAGGGTATTCAATACCTCCATGGCACATCCCACCACCTGATAGACCTCTTCAGCAAACAGTAATTCGTGTTTATTCGTGTCCATTCGTGGTTCCTCCCTTCTTTTTGGAGGATTCAATTTGCTTAACCGCTTTGTCAAAGTCACTGATTTGTTTACTTGATTCAGTCAGGCGGTTGGTGTGAAATTTGTCATATTCACTTTCCGCCAGTTGTTTAGCCATTTCATGGGAGATTTTACCGGCATGTATTAGAATATCCCGGTCGTTAAGGGTCATAAAGCTATCCAGCTTTTTAATCCAATCGCTCATGTGCATGGGAACACGGCGCATTGCCTGCCCCTGAGCAAAGATGAGATATTGTTCAACCAGATTATTCAGTGCCGCTAATTCATCCTCATTCAGGTAATTTTTGGCAATTGTCACATCCTGTTTGCGGACTTTAGCACCACGGTAATTGGTCAGGCCCATGTCCGGTTTGTCGGCATCTGCTCTGGAATGAATGATTTCCGCCGCCGTCTGCTCGGTGATCGCCCGGTGCATTTTATTCTGCACGGTCTTGAAGAACTCAATGCTTATATCCAGCGTTGGGTCGTAATCGATGCTGGTGGCGTAAATATCGGTAATTTTTTGATAAAAACGGCGTTCAGAGGTACGGATGTCCTGAATCCGCCGTTCCAGTTCCTCAAAGTAATCAAAAGGCAGGTCCGGGTTTTTCAGTCGCTCGTCGTCCAGCACAAAGCCTTTTTTGATAAACTCGGTCAGTTTTTGGGTGGCCCAGATGCGGAAACGTGTGGCAACATGGCTTTTTATCCGATATCCGACAGAAATAATCATGTCCAGATTGTAATAATCGAGCATGCGTTTGACTTGGCGATTTCCCTCGGATCGAACTGTCAAATATTTTTTGACAGTTGCCTCCGGCTGGAGTTCGCCTTCTTCATAAATCGAGTTAATATGGTGGCTTACGTTCTGCTTGGAGCTTTGTAACAGGTCTGCCATCAACTGCTGGGTCAGCCATACCGATTCATCCTCAAACCGCACATCCAGCTTCAATTTGCCATCTTCTGCCTGATAAATCAGAAACTGCCCTTTAGCCGGTTCCAATCCGTGGTCATCGGGATTTAACGGTGGTTCTTTTTTTGATTTATTCGGCATTTATATCTTCCTCCATCAAATCCTTGATTATTTCGTTATAGGAGACCGTCAGTTCCTCCCGGTATTCATCCGGCACCTCAAAGGTATCCAGACAGCGGGTGAAAACATCCCCGGCATCCAGATCATCGAGGGTTTCATCTTCCCCGGCCGCACTTATCACCCGGTCCATGACGCGCCGGTTTTTGATCCGGCGGATTTCCATGGCAGAGTCAGCCATGGCCTCGTCGAGCATCTCGCGCAGGTTGCCGATGATGTCGCTGCCGGTGTATTCAATCTCAAGCCAAGCAGAGCTTTTTTCCTTTTTGAGCTCCTCCAGCTTTGCATGGATATCATCCAGAGACCCGACAATGCGGACCAGCTCCTGAAAACACGGTACGGTTTTTTCTCGAACCACTAATACACACGAATTGACACTAATTTTATTTTTTGATT
>JAYEKE010000179.1 GCA_034660915.1 Pseudomonadota bacterium | reverse complement strand
GAGGATTATTCCATGATCAAAAATCTACAGCATTACTGGCAGCGGGGTAAAAACAGCCTGATGACCGTTTTCGCCTCCGGCGGCAACCATAAACACCCCCTGCTGCCCTTACCGCAACTGGCTTTTTCCGGTATCAGTTTGACCGAAAGCGAAACGACCTTTCCTCTCCCTGACGACAACCGCAAGAGCCCCGAACGCTCCCAGCCATTACGGTTCTTACAGACTTTTTTCGATGCCATCACCAAGGTTCAGGATGCCAGCCTGTTGTCCACTGCCGGCCTGCTGCTGTACCAACTGGCAGACGGAGAAAGCATTATTTTTGTTGAATACCAGCAGGGGAAATTGACTATCCACTCTGCCAGTCGCCGGCTGAACCACAAGAATGATTTCGGGCAGCGGCTCATTCAGGCCAGCCTGGCTGCTTTCCGGAAGCTCCCAGCCAGTAAAAAAGACATCCGCTTTGAGATCTTAAGTGAACTTGACGATCTTGCCTGGCAGGCACAAACCACTATCAGTCCGCTTCCCGGACCGCATAAGATCGCTCCGGACCACTTCCTGGCCGCTTTTATCATCGGCAGGAAGCGGGAATCCCGCCCCCGGTGGACCCGGGAGACTGATCAACTGCTTCATTTCTGCCTCCAGCATGTGGCCATCCGCCTGGGGGAAATCAATGCCCTGGCAACCCTGCGGCTTAATGCCAACACCGACCCCTTAACCGGCGTTCATAACCGCCGTTTTTTTCATGAAGTTTTAAGTCGGGAAAGTGAGCGCTCGAACCGTCATAATCAACCCTTGTCCCTGATTATCCTGGACATTGATCATTTCAAGGTCATTAATGATACCTTCGGCCATCTGGCAGGTGATCAGGTTTTAAGGGAAATCGGCCGGATCACCCGGGAAAGTATCCGCGCCATCGATATGGTCTGCCGTTATGGCGGCGAGGAGTTTGCCATCATTCTGCCCCAGACCGAACTGGAATCCGCCAGTCTGATAGCCGAACGTTTGCGCACCAGCATTGCTGAATTCCCTTTTTCCACCGGAGAAGAAAGACCTCTGATGGTCACCGCCAGCCTTGGGGTGGCCTGCTGGCACGGCAGCGGCTATCTCAGCAAACAGGGAACAGAATTGATCCAGGCATCCGATCGGGCACTTTACGCGGCGAAAGATACCGGCCGAAATCGAACCTGCACGGCTCAACAACCCCAGGGAAAATCACCCGGAAAGGGCAGGAAATCGGTTGTCTTTGTTTCCCCTGCATGCTAGAATCAGATTCGATATTACCTGAATGTTCGAATGTTACCCAAAATCGTGGGCCATGACCTCAATTATTGCTGGGTTTCCAATAATTAAAGAGATTGTGGGGACATGACCTTAATTATTGATGGGTTTCCAATAATTAAGGATCGTGTCCCCATAATCCCCAGAGACTATGGAAGATAAAGATCGTCGAAATTATAATCGCCTGGATGTTTCTCTTTTATTCAGCTGGCAGCCCTTGACCGCCGAGCTGGAAGAAGGGATGCTGCCGGCTCTAGCTGCCGCTGACAACCCCTTTGCTTCCTGGTTTATGGATCTGCGACCACCGCTGCCTCCCAACTCCGGGGAAAATGATGAATTAAACAGCTATTACCGCAAGTTCAGCGAACACCTGGAAATCATGGAGCGGAAAATCTCTTTGCTCAGCCAGATTATCTTTCAACCGCCGATGCAGGAATTCTTCCGGCAGCAGCCGCTGCCCCTCAGCCTGAGTGCCACCGGGGTTTCCTTTCCGGCAGCCGAACCGCTGGATGCCGGCGCCCAAGTGCTGCTGACCTTCTTCCTGCCCTATGCGGCCCAACTGGTCAGAGTCAGGGCCATTATACTGCGATCCACGATCCGGGAAAGCCGAAACCCGAAACAGGCCTGCCTGATCGCCGCCCAGTTTGTCGACCTGGGCCAGGAGATAGAAGATGAGATCGCCCGCTTTATCATTTTAAGCGAAAGAAAACAGCTGCGCCAGGCCCGCCTGCACCATGAAAAAAACGCGTAAAACCAGCAGCCGACGGCGAAAACCGACGGCCAAAGAGCGATCCTGGCTCAGCTCCCTGCTTTTTTTTATCTTCGGAGTCAGCCTGGCTTTTATTGTTCTTTCCTTTTTCCCCCACCTG
>JAYEKE010000178.1 GCA_034660915.1 Pseudomonadota bacterium | reverse complement strand
GAGAAAATGATACGTGCCTATATCCGACATCAAGAATCTTCTGATAAACGTCAGCCCAATTTACCAGAGTTCGAATAAACAACGGCCCCTTCCAGGGGCCCTCACGAAGCCACCGGCTCTGCCGGTGCGAGCTTCACTTTTCAAGGGGCAGGTGTCTCACCTTCATTGTCACAGAGGGATCCGGATCAGATAGACGGGATTTCTCGGTTTGCCCAAGTGTACGAAGCTATGGGAGAAAAAGCAAAAGCGGCTGAATATTATAGAAAATCTGCTGAATTTGCCACCGAAAATGATGATTTTGAGCAAGAATCTGTGGATATGTATATTGAAGATGCCAAACGAATGGAGGCGAGATAGCTACATATTTTCTGTTTTATGATTTAAATTAACTTTTCCGGTTGCCCACCGCTGGCATAATGCGGAATGAAAGTGGCGGTATTTTGTAGAATAAATAGTTATTCAACAATGAGGGAATTCAGACCCTCGTGCAAAAGGTAGGAATGATAATCCGCACTCACGTCAGCGCACCGATGCCGGCCCTGATCAAGAAGCTCAATCAAACGCTTTGAGGCTGGGGCAATTACCACCGCCATGTGGTGGCGTCGGAAGCCTTTAACCGCATCGACACTTATGTTTATGAGCAACTATGGCGCATGCTTCGCCGACGGCACCAGAACAAGTCCAAAAAATGGCTGTTTAAGAAATATTGGACAGCAGCAGGGCGGAAACACCGGTTCGCCATCAGCGTGCGATCTGCAAACGGCCTGAAAAAGGGAAACCTTTAAGATGCTTGAGCCGTGTGACGGGAAACTGTCAAGCATGGTTCTTAGAGGGGAAAGGGGCTGCAAAGCCCCTGACCTACTCGGTCACTACAAAGGAGGCAGCATGGAAATAAATTTTGAGTGTAAAAAATGTGGTAGCATATTTAACTCTGAAATTGGTGCTGTAAAAATTAATGAGAAAACGTTTCGACCAGAGTTTGAAAAGACAATTATATACCCTAAATGTGGAGTTCGTACTATTGATGAAGTTTTTCTCACAGAATTAGGTCAATCTCAAATGACTGAAGCTACAATGAACATTTAAGCTATACCGACAAGGAAATGACCTCCGTTAACACTATCAAGAATTGAGAAATGGCTAAAATTAAGAAGAAACTCACAGCAGCACAAAAGCGAGCTCGAAAAGCTGCAAAGGCTGAGCGTCAAAAGAAATATGAGTTGGTCTTCATGAATGGCAAGCAGGTTAGAGTAAAGAGACGTCCTACAATTGATGGTATGGATGTAAATGAATTTATTCGAAGAAATGCTGACCCCATTTGGCTTCATCAGAATGAAATGTGGGAGTACATGGAGACAGATGAAGATCAAGTGCATATAGAAGAAAATGAAGATGAAATACCATTTTAAGTTTCCAAGTATTCTAACGAGGCACAGTGCTAACCTATAAGGATTGAGTCGACCCATTGAGGTAAATCTGCTGGCTATCATGAATTTTGTGGGTCGAACTCAATCCATTGTTCAATAAGCCCGATCTCATTATCTCATTATATAGGGTAATGATTCTCTGCTGAGGATGGGATTGTAAGTTGCGGAACAAATATACTGGTGGGATTTTAGCAAAATTTATTGTTCTTTGATAAATGGATAATCTTTTTCATTCTTGAGTTGTCCTGGAACCACTGATTTTCCCTCCTGAATCGCTCTTTCGACCGAATTTGGCCACAGAAAGCCACCCCATCAAAAAAGATGGCTTCCGGAAAACCGATGTTTATCTTTGGTGGTGACCGGGCAGCACCGCATGGTGTTGGGTTGCCACTTATTGACATCCTGGCGATGGATGAAATATTTTTTTAGTTCATCCTCGGTAATCCGATCGGGATCTTTGCCATCATGAAACTCGATTAGTTTACGCACATGCCGGACATAAGCTTCCTGGGTACGTTCGCCTTTGCCGTTAAGTTTAAGGGCTTCAACCGCTGTCATACCAGGCTGTTTGCAATGCTGCCATAATACCGCTCCTCTCTTTTTGGGTTTAAAAAGATTTCTATGGAGTGGTATTATGGCAGTTATAAAGAAAAAATCTGAAGGATATTGTGCTTTTAAGACATGTCTGAAAATGAACAAATACGTGGGATTGTCAACCCTGCCGCGATAGCGGCTTACTCAACTAAATCAATGAATCCGACCTGCTACGCAGGCGGGTTATTTTAAACGTTCGGCGGTAAAGTTTTTCAATAATTCAAAAACAAAAGATTGACAACCGCTGTATATGGTATTAATATACAATTATGATAGAAATAAAAGAGCTCAAACAGTTCCAGTGGGATCATGGCAACGAATGTAAGAGTTCTGACAAACATAATGTTTCAAGGGAGGAAACGGAACAAGTGTTTTTTAATCAGCCGTTATTATTGCTTGAGGATAAAGCCCACTCACAAGAAGAGATGAGATTTCATGCTTTAGGCAGAACTGATAACAATCGAAAACTACATATAGCTTTCACAATTCGAACAAATAAAATCAGGGTAATATCTGCTAGACCTATGCATAAAAAAGAGAGGGAGAGTTATGAAAAAAATTCCTAAATTTAAAACTGAATCAGAAGAAAGGACATTTTGGGAAGAAAATGATTCAAGTGACTATCTTGACTGGAGCAAAGCAGAGCGAGCTGTATTTCCTAGCCTGAAACCAACAACTAAGGCGATCTCTCTAAGGTTGCCGGAATCTATGTTAGCGCAAATCAAAGTAGAAGCAAACAAACGAGATATCCCCTATCAATCACTGATGAAAATGTGGCTAAGTGAACATTTGCTACATATTGCATAGCGTTTCATAATTCGTAACTCATGTTAATGGTCGCCTGTCCGTGAGAAAATGGAAAATAGGGGATTTGTTCAATTCTGCTTCAAAAAAATATTTTAGGTTCCCGACGTTCGAATAATACGAGGTGGCTGCGATGAAGAATAATACACTGTCCTCAACACCAAACCTTTACTTGGAGCGGTTACACCTGCCATCCTGCGGTCCCTGGCTGCCAGAACAGTTGCCAATGATTGCCAATCACGTTTTCCAGCGCCAATTTCTACCAGGGTGCCAACGATAATCCTGACCATATTTTTCAAAAAACCATTGGCTTTTATCATGATGAACAGATAATTGCCACGCTTCCAGGTTCGGATTTTGTTGATGGTACGAACAGAAGTTACGGTCTCACCGTCTGCAGCCTTAAACGAGAGAAAGTCATGGGCTCCCTGGAGCAAATCGGCAGCCCTGGAAATAGCGGCTATATCCAGGGTCTTTCGTATATGCCAGGAATAAAGACGCGTCAGTGGATTTGGTTGTGAGCCATTATCAAGACAATAAAGGTAGGTTTTGGCTTTGGCAGATTTACGGGCATGAAAATCATCCGCCATTGCTTCAACAGAGCGGATAACAATATCATCGGGCAACAAGGCATTTAATCCACGCCACAAACCGTTCAAGGGAATCGTAGTTCCGGTCTTGATATGGGCAACCTGACCCCAGGCATGAACACCGGCATCGGTTCGCCCGGAACCATAAACCGTAAGCGATTCACCGGTCATGGTCGCTAAAACCTGCTGCAGTGTTTCCTGGATGGTTATACCATTAGGTTGAATCTGCCAGCCATGATAGGCACTACCATCATAGGCAATGGTCAGTTTCAGTTTTTGAAGTTCAGCCTGCACAGAAAAATATCATTCGACGGTTATATCCATAACGGTAAATATCTTTATCCCTCCCGGGGTGTTAACCTTTATCTCATCATCTAATTGTTTGCCTATTAACGCCCTGGCAATGGGGGCTGAGATAGATATTTTACCATGATCAATATCCGCTTCGTCCTCACCCACAAGCTGATAACTGATTTCTTCCCCGCTTTCCTCATCCGACAAACAGACAGTAACCCCGAACACCACCCGGTCAGTTCCGAATATCTTCGACGGATCAATAACTTCCGCCCGCCCCAGATGATCTTCGAGCATATTGATGCGCCCTTCAACAAAGGCCTGTTTTTCCTTGGCTGCATCATATTCGGCATTCTCACTCAGGTCACCATGAGCCCGGGCCTCAGCAATAGCATGAATAACTTCATGCCGGGTGACGGTTTTCAACCGGTGTAGCTCCGCTTTCAATTTGATATGACCATTTTTTGTCATCGGGACTTTTTCACTTGGTTTCATATATTTTCTCCAACATGGAAATTATGTTCTACACATACAGCAATCAATGGTAATCCTGCAGGGCCTTAATTGTTAATTCTTCATCATGAATAACCTTAATCGCCTGGGCTGCGGCCCAGGCTCCGGACATGGTAGTAAAATATGCAACCCCCCGATCCAGAGCTGTACGACGGATATAAAGAGAATCTTCCCGGGCACGACTGTCTCCGGGAGTATTGACAACCAAATCAATTTCACCGTTAACCAGAAAATCTAAAATATTAGGACGGCCTTCCTTTTTCTTTTTTACCAGGGTATTGGCCAAACCATGGTGGTCAAGAAACGCGGATGTTCCCGCGGTCGCTTTAATTGTATAACCACTGGCCAAAAGATCCCTGGCAACCTGTTCAATCCCGTTTTTTTGGTGAACACTTAAAAAAGCACATCCGTTCATCGGCAGAGGAGCGCCGGCGGCATCCTGAGCTTTGGCAAAGGCGGCCGGAAATCGCTCATCAATTCCCATGACTTCACCGGTAGATTTCATTTCTGGTCCTAACATGGTATCCACCCCGGGAAATTTAAGGAAAGGAAAGACTGCTTCCTTGACTGATACCCACGGAGGCTGCAACCTTTCCTCTACTCCTATTTCCGCCAGGGTTTTTCCCACCATGACCTGAACTGCCAGATCGGCAAGAGGTAACCCCACGGCCTTGCTGACAAAGGGCACCGTTCGGGAAGCCCTGGGATTGACTTCCAGGATAAAAATATTTTCACCCTGAACGGCAAACTGCACATTCATTAAACCACAAACCTGAAGTTCAAGGGCCATCGCCCGGGTTTGACGAGCGATCTTTCGGATAACGGAATCATCAAGAGTATAGGGAGGCAGGGAACAAGCCGAATCGCCTGAATGAACCCCGGCCCGTTCTATATGTTCCATGATCCCACCGACAATAACCGTCTGACCATCGCAAACCGCGTCAACATCCACTTCCACGGCATCATGGAGAAATTTATCGATCAGCATCGGATGGTCAAAAGATACCTTGACGGCTTCTCGCATATACCGCTGTAAATTATCCTGGTCATAAACAATTTCCATTCCCCGGCCACCAAGAACATAGGATGGACGCACAAGCACCGGATAACCAATGGTATCGGCAATTCGGGTAGCATCATCCACCGAAATCGCCGTGCCGTTTTCCGGCTGCCTGAGTTCCAGCATATCCAGAAGTTCTTTAAAGCGCTGTCGATCTTCCGCCCGATCAATACTGTCAGGTGAAGTTCCGAGAATAGGAACCCCGGCCTGTTCAAGTGATGCCGCCAGTTTAAGCGGTGTCTGGCCGCCAAACTGAACAATGACCCCAAATGGCTGTTCCGTTTTCACAATCTGCATGACATCTTCATGGGTCAGTGGTTCAAAGTAAAGCCGATCCGAGGTGTCATAGTCAGTACTGACCGTTTCCGGATTGCAATTAACCATTATGGTTTCAAAGCCTTCACGCTGCAGGGCAAAGGAACAGTGAACACAGCAATAGTCAAATTCTATTCCTTGACCGATACGGTTAGGACCACCACCCAGAATAATGACTTTACGCTCTTCAGTGGGAAAAGATTCATCCTCCCGCTCATAGGTGGAGTAGAGATAGGGAGTAAAGGCTTCAAACTCGGCGGCACAGGTATCAACACGCTTATAAACAGGAACTATATAGTTCTTATGCCGCAGATCAGAAATATCCTGCTCGTTGACAGACAGAAGTTCCGCCAGCCGCTGGTCGGCAAAACCCATTTCCTTGGCCTGTTTAAGAGTTTCAGTATCCAGCGCTGCCAAGTCTCCAGCCCTAATCTTCGACTCGAAATCTATAATTTGCTTGATATGGTGAATAAACCAGGGATCTATACCTGTCAGTTCCGTAACCTTTTCAAGGGGCAAGCCCAAACGCAGGGCATCACCGATATACCAGAATCGATCAGCGCCGGGAACTCGCAGCTTTTCCTCCACCAGAGCAAGTATGTCATCAGCAGGATTATCATAAGCTTCAGCTGGCAGCTGCTCATCAAAACCATAGGAATCAATCTCCAATGACCGCATAGCCTTCTGCAATGACTCTTTCATCGTTCTGCCGATGGCCATGACTTCGCCAACGGACTTCATCTGAGTGGTCAATGTAGCATCCGAGCTGGGAAACTTTTCAAAAGTAAATCGGGGAATTTTGGTTACCACATAATCAATGGTAGGTTCAAATGAAGCCGGAGTTTCTTTGGTTATATCATTGGGAATTTCATCGAGAGTATAACCGACTGCCAGTTTGGCGGCAATTTTGGCAATCGGGAAACCGGTAGCCTTGGAAGCCAGTGCCGAACTGCGTGACACCCGGGGATTCATTTCGATAATGATCAGGCGACCATCATCGGGGTTTACCGCGAACTGGACATTTGAACCTCCCGTATCCACCCCGATTTCCCTGATAACCTGAATAGCCGCGTCTCTCATCAGCTGGTATTCTTTATCGGTCAACGTCTGGGCCGGAGCGACAGTAATACTGTCGCCGGTATGAATACCCATGGCATCGATGTTTTCAATGGAACAGATAATGACCACATTATCGTGATGGTCACGCATTACCTCAAGCTCATATTCCTTCCAACCAACAATAGACTCTTCAATGAGTATTTCATGGGTGGGGCTTAAATCAAGACCCCATTTTACGTAACGTTCATAATCGGCAACATTATAAGCTATATTTCCACCAGTTCCTCCCAGGGTGAAGGATGGCCGGAGGATGGCCGGAAAACCGATTTCACCAATAATCTCCCAGGCATCAGCCATGGAGTGAGCATGCCCGCTTTTGGGCAGATCCAGGCCAATCTTCAGCATCGCCTCCTTAAACAGCTGGCGATCTTCAGCCTTTTTAATTGCTTCCAGGCTTGCCCCGATCAGCTCGACATTATATCTGGCCAGGGTTCCGTTTTCAGCCAGTTCAATCCCGACATTAAGGGCTGTCTGCCCACCTACAGTAGGCAGCAGGGCATCAGGTCGCTCAACTTCTATTATTTTGGCCACTGTTGCGGCGGTAATCGGTTCTATGTATGTACGGTGAGCAAATTCCGGGTCAGTCATAATGGTTGCCGGATTGCTGTTAACTAACACGACTTCATACCCTTCTTCCTTGAGAGCCTTGCATGCCTGGGTCCCGGAGTAATCAAACTCACAGGCCTGGCCAATAACAATCGGCCCGGAACCAATCAACATAATCTTTTTTAAATCAGTACGTTTGGGCACTGCATAGGTCCTTTAGAAAAATAAATAAATTCCGGTAAAAATTTAGATATTGCCTTAATGTGTTGTATAAGGTACAAGGTACAAGGTTTAAGGTATAAGGTTTTTCCGTAAACCGAACACCAGAAGTCCCGGAACACTACTGATTACAGATAAAAAGCGCGACGTTCAAAATTGCGACTTCAGCATCTGTAATTATTTTGACCAGGAAATAACTTCCACTGATGAAATCAATCTTTCTTGCCGATGCTCATTTAAAATATCCAACCGATGAAAATTATCGAAAACTGAATAGTTTCCTGCAAAACCTGCCTGAAGATGTGGAAAATCTCTTTATTCTTGGTGATTTTTTTGACTTCTGGTTCGGATACCGTGAGGTAGTATTTTCAGTATATGTTCCCATCCTCGCGACCCTTGAAGCCCTGGTTCAACGGGGAATAAAACTCTACTTTATTGAAGGGAACCATGAAATCAGCCTGGGTCCATTTTTCCGTACCCATTTACATGTCCACAGTAACCCCAGTGAATTATCCGTTTACCTGTCCGGCCAACGTCTTTACCTGGCCCACGGAGACTTACTGGATGACAGTCAACAATGGTACCGACGATGGGCTAAATTTATCAAAAGCCCCATCACCTGCCGAATCATCAGCCTGATACCTCCTGACATCACCTGCAGAGTTGCCCATTGGCTTTCAAAAACCAGCCGCAATCAGTCTCAAAACGACAGTCATATACCGGAGAAGCTGACCAACAAGCTTGCGGATATATTTCGGGCCGGTCATGATGTGGCAATTATCGCCCATTATCATCATCCGGCCCAGAATAAGGTTGTCCTGAGCGATCAGAAATATCCGGTTTATCACCTGGGAGATTGGATAACTGATTACTCCTACCTGATATTGGAAGATGGCAACTTTCAACTCAAAAGACTACCAACCCCATAACAGCGAAGCAAGATCCCCCCATAAGGTTCAGTAACTTACGCCATTATTTGTTCGTTGCCATCAACTGGATAAAACGTTTAAATAAATAGGCTGAATCATGGGGCCCGGGAGAACTTTCGGGGTGATACTGAATAGAAAAGAGCGGATGGCGGCGATGCTTCAAACCCTCAACAGTTCGGTCATTCAGATTGATATGAGTCACTTCCACCTCATCACCAAGGGAATCAATATCAATACAAAACCCATGGTTCTGTGAAGTAATTTCGACCTTTCCGGTAGCCAGGTCCATGACCGGCTGATTACTGCCATGGTGACCGAATTTCAACTTATAAGTGCTTCCACCCAAAGCCAGGCCGATAATCTGGTGTCCCAGACAGATGCCAAACATGGGTTTCCGGCCAATCAATAACCTGATTTGTTTAACATATTCCACCAAAGCAGCCGGATCACCCGGTCCATTTGAAAGAAATACACCGTCAGGATTCAAAGCAAGTACTTCCTGGGCTGTGGTTGTTGCCGGGACAACAGTTACCCGGCAACCGGCGGCCACCAGCAGCCGGAGAATATTGTATTTGATCCCATAATCATAGGCAACCACGTGAAAACCGCCGGCATTATGTTTTTTCTCATACCCGGCAGTCATATCCCAGTCTCCCTGGGACCATTCATAAGTGGAAGGCGATGTCACCCCATCCACCAGGTTTACTCCTTCAATACCTGGCCAATGCCGAAGTTTCTCTGACAAACTGGATAGATCAAAGTCAGTCGTGGAAATAATCCCCGGCATGGCACCGGCCAGGCGGATATGACGGGTCAGAAAACGGGTATCAATACCTTCAATTCCAACCACACCAGCATCTTCGAGATAACTACCCAGAGCTTTTCTGCTCCTCCAGTTACTGGGCATATGACAATATTCTTTAACAATATAACCGGATAAGAAAAGTTTTCTCGACTCAACATCTTCTGCGTTGATACCGCAATTACCGATATGGGGATAGGTCATGGTTACCATCTGTCCCCGATAGGAAGGATCAGTCAATACCTCCTGATAACCTGTCAGGCTGGTATTAAAGACCACTTCCCCAATGGCTTCTCCCACAGCGCCAAATGAGCGGCCGGCAAATGCAGTCCCATCCTCAAGCAGTAGGATTGCTTTGTTTTTTGCAAATGCCATTGATACACCTCACACCTGCCCATCAGCAGCATAGACGATTTCCCCGCCCACAATGGTCGTCAAGGCTTTCCCTTGAACTCGCCAACCATCAAAAGGAGTATTGAAACTTCTGGAACGGAAATCATCTTTATTAATAGACCACTTGACTTCCGGATCTATAATCGTCACATCTGCGTCCATGCCGACTTCCAGACTGCCTTTCCTTGATAAACCAAGAATTTTTGCCGGAGCAACGCTGAGACGTTCAACCATTTTCACTGGTGTCAGAACCCCTTCACGCACAAGATTCATGGTTAAAGGAATAGTTGTTTCCAGGCCAACAATGCCAAAAGGCGTATACTGGTATTCTACCTCTTTTTCCGTCTGCTCATGGGGGGCATGATCCGAAGCAATAACATCAATAATTCCAGCGAACAGAGCCTCTTTAATTGCAACAACATCCTCTGGTTCACGCAAGGGTGGACTCATTTTGGTATTGGGATTAAAACATAAAAATTGCCTTTTCATGGCATATTCCACCTCATCACGGTAGTAAAGATCAGCCACAGCCCGATGGTCGAGGGAAAAGTGATGCGGGGTCACCTCTGCCGTAACCTTTACGCCTCTTTCTTTGGCCCGGGCAACCAGGGATACACCACCTCGGGTACTGATATGGGCAATATGAACTGGAAGATCAAGAAATTCAGCCAGCAGAAGACAACGGGCGATATCAAGCTCCTCAGCCAGTGATGGGATACCGGGAAATCCAAAGGTTGAAGATATTTCCCCTTCATGGATAACCCCATCCGCAAAAAGATAATTATCCTGACAATGGCAAATAATGACGCGATTAAGGCTACCGGCATATTCCATCGCATGACGATAGAGCTTGGTGTTTTCGACAGTTTTTCCATCTTCAGAAAAAGCGACGACCCCCGCTGTTGCCATCTCCGCCATTTCAACCATCTGCTTGCCCCGCATGCCGATGGTTACCGCCCCGATGGGCAAAACATTGACCGGTGCCTGCTGAGCCCGTTCATTGATAAAGCGGGTTACCGCGGCACAATCATTCACTGGGCTGGTATTGGCCATACAGGCAATGCTGGTAAAACCACCAGCTGCCGCTGCCTGAGCCCCGCTCATAATCGTTTCCTTGTATTCCTGCCCCGGCTCACGCAGATGGGTATGCATATCGATGGCGCCCGGCATAACCCATAATCCTTCCGCCCGGATAACTTTCCCGGCACTTTCATCCAGTTGCAGTTTTTGGCCGATCTCGGCGATAGCACCGTCGGCAATCAGAACATCAAGTTTTTGATCACGGTTATTTTCGGGATCTATTACCCGACCACCCCGCAGCAATATCCGTTTCATTCTGATTTATCTCCCAAAAGATATAAAATCGCCATGCGAACGGCAACGCCGTTTTCAACCTGCTCAAGAATCACTGAATGTTTTCCGTCGGCCACCTCTGAGGTGATCTCCACCCCACGATTCATAGGTCCGGGATGCATGATAATAACATCATTACCGGCCAGATTTACCCGGCTACGATTCAGGCCATAGCGCCGGGCATATTCATTCATTGAGGGAAACAGGGTATGATCCTGACGTTCCAGCTGTATGCGAAGCATCATTATCACATCAACACCCTTAATGGCATCCTCCGGACTTGCACAAACTTTTACTCCGGGGAAACCATTCATATTCAGCGGCAGCATGGTCGGCGGACTGCAAACCCTGACTTCCGCTCCCAAAATGGTTAATGCATGCATATTGGAACGGGCGACGCGGCTGTGAGCGATATCACCTATTATCGCCACTCGCAAGCCCGCGAAAGCCTTTTTATGCTCACGGATAGTTAACATGTCCAGCAAAGCCTGACTGGGATGCTCATTGGCACCATCCCCGGCATTCACCACCCGGGCATCAACCCGGCCGGCAATCAGGTGTGGAGCCCCTACACAGCCATGCCGGATAACAATAATATCGGGAGACATGGCCTGCAGGTTTTTTACCGTATCCAACAGTGTTTCCCCCTTCACTACACTGCTGGTTGATGCCGAGATATTTATCGTATCGGCACTGAGCCTTTTTGCCGCGATTTCAAAAGAACTCCTGGTCCGGGTACTTGGCTCATAAAACAGGTTGATAATTGTCTGGCCACGCAATGTCGGAACTTTTTTTATCGGTCGACGGGATATTTCCTTAAAAGATTCCGCGGTATCCAGAATCAGGGTTATGTCATCCTCATGCAGCTCTTTAATAGCCAGTAAATCTTTCCGGGGGAAAATCCTTTTTTTCATACGGCTCAATCCACCTGCCGGCGGGCTGCATAGCTCACCGTTACAGAATCATGATTATCCTCTTCACGCATCCTTACCATCACCTGATGATCCGGCGATGATGGAACATGTTTTCCCACATAATCAGGCATAATCGGTAGTTCCCGGTGACCACGGTCAACCAGCACCAGCAACTGTATAGCCTGGGGACGACCAAAGTCCATCAGTCCATCCATAGCTGAGCGAACGGTTCTTCCGGTATACAACACATCATCCACCAGAATAACTATTTTATCATCAAGAGAAAATGTTATCTCGGTTTTTTGCAGCACCGGATGATGTGTACCATGGGATAAATCATCACGATAAAGGGTAATATCAAGGATACCCAGCGGGACATCCAATTGGGCTATCTGGTTCAATAAATCCCGCAGACGCTGGGCCAGGAATACCCCCCTGGTCCTGATTCCCACAAGCACAAGATCTTCATGAACGGCATTACGCTCCAGGATTTCATAGGCCATCCTGGAAAGTACCATGCCCATTCCTCGTTCATCCAGAATATTCATACAATTCTTTACCCTTCAGCCTTAAACCTCTTGCCTTTAGTAATCAATGAATAAGATGAGCAAATCTCCCAACCCTAACTTTCTGAAACAGCTTTTTTGCCTGGGAGTCCCATGACCAGTAAATGATCCAGGCTTTACCTTTTATCTTGCCATATTCGACAAACCCCCAGAAGCGGCTGTCATAACTTCGATCACGGTTATCACCCATGACAAAAACATTATTTTCAGGAACAACGACCGGTCCAAAGTTATCTCGTGGTACCTGGGTAACCGTATCCGGGTCACGATAGGTCCCATACGAACCAGCAAATAACTTATTATTAATATAAATCTTCTTCTTCCTGATTTCTATGGTTTCACCCGGTAGGCCGATTACCCGCTTGATAAAATCTTTAGACTGATCAACCGGGTAGGTAAAGACGATGATATCACCACGCTGAGGCTTATGGTAATCAAAAAATTTAATCTCCGTAAAAGGAATATGTACACCATATTTAAATTTATTAACCAGCAGATGATCACCAATCAACAGAGTTGGTTCCATGGAACCGGAAGGAATTTTAAATGCCTGAACAATAAAGGCCCGGATAAACAGGGCGATAATGATAGCAATGATAATTGACTCGGCATATTCCCGCACAATACCCATTTTTCGCTTAGCAGTCATAGTAATCTTTATTTCTACCTTTCCAGTTCAATATAAACCTAAGTCAAGCAATTAGCAGTTAGCTCTTAGCAGTTAGCTGAGCAAAATTAAGGTTTTACGTTGACAATACACAGTACCCAACAGGTAACTGTATATAGTGAAATCCCTTTTAATCATTAAACTAATAGCTAACGGCTAAAAGCTAATCGCTCAATTTTGGATAAAGTCAGGCACAACCAGACAATCATGAATCAATATTTAAAATAGCCAGAAAAGCATCTTGTGGCAGCTCAACCTTGCCCACCATCTTCATCCGTTTTTTCCCGGCCTTCTGTTTCTCCAGCAATTTCCGCTTTCTGGTTATATCACCACCATAACATTTGGCGGTGACATTTTTCCGCAATGCTTTAACCGTAGTTCTGGCAATGACCTTGGTGCCAATGGCAGCCTGAATGGCAACCTCGAACATTTGCCGAGGAATCAATTTTTTCATTTTGACCGCCATATCATGTCCACGATCATAGCTGCAGGATTCATGAAGAATCATTGACAACGCATCAACCAGTTCCTCATTAATCAAAATGTCTAGTTTCACCAGCTTGGACGGTCGATAACCGGCGGTTTCATAATCCAGTGAAGCGTAACCGCGGGACAATGACTTCAACTTATCATAGAAGTCAAGAACAATTTCATTGAACGGCAGATCATAGATAATCATAGCCCTGGTTTCGTCAAGATATTTAATTTCCTGCTGGCTGCCGCGCTTATCTTCGCATAATTTCACAATATTGCCAATATATTCGCTCGGCACATGAATGGACACTCGAGCTATAGGTTCCTCAATGGAATTAATTTCCTGGGAAGCCGGCATTTTACTCGGATTATCAATCTCCACTACGCTTCCGTCCGTGCAGTTGATCCGGTATATAACGGTTGGCGCCGTTGATATAAGATCGAGATCATACTCCCGTTCCAAACGCTCCTGAATAATTTCCATATGCAGCAGTCCAAGAAAACCACAGCGGAAACCGAATCCGAGGGCTACGGACGTTTCTGGCTGATAAAAAAAGGAGGCATCATTCAGGCGCAATTTGGCCAGCGCCTCCCTGAGTCCTTCGTACTGGACCGAATCCGCGGGATATAAGCCGCTGAAAACCATCGGCTTGATTTCCTTAAAACCCGGCAGGGGTTGGGGGTCAGGATTCGTGGCAATGGTAATGGTATCACCGATCTTGCAGTCAGTAACATCTTTGATCCCAGCAATCAGAAACCCCACTTCGCCGGCTGACATGCTTTCAACCAATAAATCAACCGGTGTATGGACTCCGACTTTCAGTATTTCGAATTCTTTTCCAGATGAAATCATCTGAATTTTCATTCCCGGCTTAATTGTCCCTTCATATACCCTGATCATAGCTATGACTCCCTGGTATGGATCAAACCAGGAATCAAAAATCATGGCTTTCAGCGGTGCTGATCGCGATCCTTTCGGGGGATGAATACGGCTGATAATCATCTCCAGCAATTCATCAATACCAAATCCGGTTTTAGCGCTAACCAAGACGGCATCATCAGCCGGCAGACCTACCACCTCCTCAATCTGGTGAATCACCCGATCCGGTTCCGCTACCGGCAGATCAACTTTGTTTAATACCGGAATAATCTCCAGGTTGACATCAATGGCCAGGTAGACATTGGCCAGAGTCTGGGCTTCAACGCCCTGAACCGCGTCAACCACCAGAATGGCCCCTTCGGTTGCCGCCAGGCTTCGGGATACTTCATAAGAAAAATCAACATGCCCGGGGGTATCAATCAGGTTCAGCATATAATCACTGCCATCCTGAGCCCGATATATAAGACGAACAGTTTGCGCCTTGATCGTTATCCCACGCTCCCGTTCCAGATCCATATTATCCAGAACCTGATCTTTCATTTGCCGTGAAGTTAAGGCTCCAGTCATCTCCAGCAGGCGATCTGCCAGGGTAGACTTGCCATGATCGATATGCGCAATAATGGAAAAGTTTCTTATATGATCCTGAGGAAATTCAATCAAAATATTTTTTTAACCTTTGCAATCTGTTAATGAACTCGTAATAACTGATAAAATACTTTGAAAAGCGATGGTACTGTAACAGCTTCATATTCGAGGCATACAAAACCTGAGTCATGAAGCACATTTAGACGGTATAAAGTGTAAGGTCTACGGTTTGAGGTTCCTTGTACCGTACACCGTTCATTTAACAATAAAACTCCGGATTGATTTTTGCTTCCGCAGTCTTTCCTGCAGTAATTTTGCAGTTTGTTTACCTTTAATATCAACGATCCGCACCCGGTACCAGGTACCTTTCCCGGGAATTTTTGCGGCAACCACCACGGCCTTGCCATAACCTTCCTGCACTAATGTATTCCGAAACAAACGGGCCTTACCTTCCTGAGGATATGAAGCAACCTGCAAAGTCAGCCCCTTTGTGTTCGCCTGCTTAGCTTTAACCACATTTTTAGTCTCATTTAACTGCCTTGCTTTTTTTACCGGCTTTGCCACTTTCTCCGTTGCAGAGCCATTATTTTCAAGGACATTTTTGGTTTTTTTATTGGTTAATGATTCATAAAAAGTATACTTGATTTCCTGTTTTGATTCCGGTGCTTCCTTCCCTGATAATTCACGCTGTCCTTTTATCACAGCAGCATTCTTTTCCGGAGAAACAACCGGCAGGGGCATTAAATCATCAATTGCCGGCTTATCAGCCCTATTTTTTTCATTGTGGCCACGGTCATTAACTTGAGGACCAGCCATCACCTTCGGCCCGGGGATTGTTACAACCGTGTCAGATGAAGAGACCACCGGCCCAGGAGCATTATCGGTCATACTTTTTCCAACCATCACTCCGGCAATAAAAACTACTATACCGAGAAAAAATATTACCACAAAATTACGTAATGTATTCATCTAGTATTGTTCCATATGTCAATCTTTGAACAATGAATGATGTTCCCCAAAAAAAACCATCACTCCGAAAAACCAGATGCAGGGTTACCGGGATTGGGGACATTCTTGAGTTGCCGCTTAATGACAGCGGACAGTACAGGTACTCATGAAAAATCGGTCATGAAATCCGGCCGGCGGCGGCAAGTCAAGAGTGTCCCCTCGCGAAGCAGGGCGAAGCAAAATCAGCCCTGCCGATATTCTTCATCAAAGCCCGGCAAAGCAAAGGGGCTCATGTGAGACCTCATTTAATGGTGTCCCAGCTGGCCATGATTCTTTATTGCTACATGGACGTGGGAGCCTCAATACCGAGCAGTTCAAATCCCAATTGAAATACCTGCCGCAAGGCAACCATTAAAATCAATCGTGCCGCGGTCAGACCAGGATCATCCGAAATAACCCGGTTTTTATTATAATACGAGTGAAACATGGCCGCCAGATCAGTGACAAAGTAACTGATCCTATGAGGCTCAAGATAACGGGCCGCGGCCTCAATAACATCAGGAAATAAATCCATTTTTTTGATTATTTCTATCTCTTCGCTGGATCTCAGCGATGATAAATCAACCTGGTCTATCTGGGGAATCTGGATCCCGGATTCACTGGATTTTCGTAAAATACTGCAGATACGCGCATGGGCATACTGAGCATAATACACCGGATTTTCATTACTCTGGGATTTAGCCAGTTCCAGGTCAAAATCCAGGTGGCTGTCAGGACGTCGCATCAGAAAAAAGAAACGGGCGGCATCCTTGCCCACTTCAGCAACAACTTCCCTCAAGGTGACAAATTCTCCTGCACGGGTTGACATGGCAACCGGCTGCCCATCGCGAAGCAAACTTACCAATTGCACCAGCACCACGGAAAAGCTTGGATCATCAATGCCCAGGGATTTTAATGCTGCCTTTATTCTGGGGACATACCCATGATGATCCGCCCCCCAGACATCAATCATCAGATCAAAACCACGATCATGTTTATCCTTATGATAGGCAATGTCTGAGGCAAAATAAGTTTTCACCCCATTACTTCGAACCACAACCCTGTCCTTTTCATCGCCCATCCGGCTGGAGGCAAACCATAGCGCCTGTCCCTGTTCGTAGACCATCCCTCTATTCTGCAACTCATTAATAACCTCATCGACCTTACCATCCTGAAAAAAATACTTTTCACTGGTCCAGTTATCAAAATGAATCCCAAACCTGGTCAGGTCATCACGAATACCAGCCAGAATAGCCTGACTTGCATATTCGGTAAATTTTCCAACAGCATCTTCGGGGTCGGAAGTCAAAAGTGCATCACCTTGTTCGGTTATAAGTTGTCTCGCCAGTTCAATCAGGTATTCCCCCTGGTAAAAAGATTCAGGATAGTCCCCCAATGACTCACCCAACAGCTCACGATATCGCCATAACAGAGACCGGCCAAGGGTATCCATCTGATTGCCGGCATCATTTACATAGTACTCGGTAATAGTCGTATAGCCGGCTTTACGTAATATCCGGGCCAGGGAATCACCTACTGCCGCCCCTCGTCCATGGCCGATATGAAGTGGTCCGGTAGGGTTTGCACTGACAAATTCGACCATTACCCGCTTTCCGGATCCATAATCAAGATTACCAAACCTTTTACCAAGACGACACATGGCACTCAGGCGTCCCTGCCAGCATTCCTGCGATAACTTCAAATTGATAAATCCCGGTCCGGCTATGCTTACCTGATCAATATCCGGCATATCTAAAAGATTGTTCTTAATCTCACCGGCTATTTCACGAGGATTACTTTTTAGAATACCAGCCAGCTGCATGGCTATATTTGTGGCAAAGTCACCAAACTTCTTTTCTTTTGGCTGTTCCAGAACAACCGATGGCATTAGTTCCCTTGCCAATCCACGCCCATCAAATACCTGTTCAACAGCTTTGGCAACATATACGGTCAAACGTTCTCTCATAATTTCAATTCACCGTTACTGGTAGGTTTCGTTTCATCATCAACCTTCAATTGCACGTCCCGGATAAAATCAGGGCAATGGGCTTCCCCGGCAGAAACCTTAAATTTCTTCTTACAATTCTCTCGCCAAGCGCACACAGCGCACATTTTTTTGGTATCAATACTCACAATTGATCCTATCCACTATCTATCCATAAAAAAACCCCCCATATTTCCACTGGGGGATAGACCTCTTGTTGAGATTTTGTAACTTACCCGGAAACAATATGTCAAGGTTTTTTGCATGAATATAGAAGACGCTAAAAAACTCATTGCAGTCCGGCATGATTTTATGAAATTGAATTGAAAAAAACTATTCCTGTTTGAAGATAAAAACTTTTTCGTTCTTCCGTACCATTCCCAATTCCTGTCGGGACATCAGCTCCTGATAGCGATCATTGTGTTGCAACAATAAAGCAATATGTTTAAGCTTTTCATTCTCGGCATTGAGTCTCCTGATATTATTTTCTATCCGCTTAATCTCCTGGTTCATCCCCAGCAAATGCAAAACACCATTATCGCCAAAAATGGTAAAACCGATAAAAAGGCCAAAAAACATGACCAAGATGACTGGAATGAGTATTTTTTTAGACCCCATGATGTCTCATCATTTTTGTAAAGTAAACTTAATCGTAATTGTCCCCCACTGTTCAGTTTGCGGAACATCGGAAGAAAGAGTATTAAATCTCCAGGCTTTCATATATATTTCCGCTGTCTTAACCAGCAACAAATCGCCAATAATAACCGGCTCTACCCTTCCTACCGTTCCATCAGGGCGAACCCAGAACTTCAATTTGACATCGGTTGCCTGATTCAGTGAAACCTGAGGAATTTGCGGCTGGAAAACAATGGTTCTTGATTCAGCAATTGGCCCTTCAAGACCCATTAAACGATTTTTTATCTCAGCCAGGTTTTGCTGTTTCTTAAATGTCTGTTTAATACTGCTGATTAACTGCCGTTCACTGTCAACCTGTTTTTCTCCGACATAATCTGCCGGCGGGGAACCAAGTGACTTGCTCCCGGTCATAATTCCCGGTTGCAATGTGACGATATCAGCAATCAGTTCCGGCTCTTCATCGCTTGGCAGTGGAGTCATTTCAACCACCCTGACCGTATCCGGAGAGATGGATACGCTGGCAGGTAGATCAATATTTTCAGGCGCTGGAACCGGCATATCCCCAAGAGCAATAATGTCAGCAATCCGGTTTTCAATCAAGGTTGAAATCTTTTTTTCATCTCCTGATTCTTTGTCTGCAGTACTTTTTGCTGCCGGCAACGGCAAAGGTTTGCGTACCGGGCGTATCAGCTCAACTTCTATCTCTGTTTCAGGCAACAACTGCATCTTCAGTAAAGGAATATTAAAAAAACGAGAGATATCAGGCAAGGTTGCAATAAGCAATATATGGATAAAGATGGAAAGAACAAAAAAACTCAACATACGGGAAGAAACGGACATTAATGCTATTTCCTCTTGGGCTCCGTAGCGATGGCTAGCTTATTCAGCCCGGATGATTTTGCCGCATCCATTACTTTGACAACTATCCCATGATAGACTTTTTTATCAGCTTCGATAATAACCAACGTATCAGGATCCTTTTTCGCCAATCCTGAAAAAATACCATCCAGTTTTTGCAGACTTATCTTCTTCCCGTCGGCATAAATGCGGCCGGAAGACTCTATAGCAACTCTTACCGTGGTTTTTTTTCTTTTGACCTGTTTGGCTGAAGCTTTGGGCAAATCTACTTTTATCCCGGGATTAATGGACAAAGTGGTCGAAAGCATAAAGAAAATCAGCAGAAGAAACACCACATCCACAAGGGGAGTAACATCCAGTTGTACGTCATCTCGATTGCGAGTTTGAAAACGCATATCAGTCCTCTTGTTCCTTAAAAAGATCCAGGATGTCAATACATATGGATTCCATCCTCAAAATCATTTTATCAACCCGTGAACGCAGGTATTTATAAAAAACAAATGAAGGAATAGCCACACTCAGCCCGGCAGCGGTGGTAATCAGTGCTTCTGAAATACCTCCGGCAAGCATTTGTGGATTGCCAACTCCCGCATGGGAAATAACCGTAAAGGCCTTGATCATCCCCATGACCGTCCCCAGCAATCCCAGAAGTGGAGCAATTCCGGCAATGGTTCCCAGGGTAGTCAGAAATCTTTCCAGGGAGGCAGCTTCCATTCTTCCTATTTCTTCAATGGAGTCCTTGATAAGTTCACGCCTTTGACCATAATTTTTCAGTCCAACCATCAAAATACGGGCAATGGGGGTGTCATTCAATTTACACAATGTCTTGGATTCATCAAGTTTACGCAATCTGATCAGATCACTTATCTCAATAATAAAGGAAGCAGGAATGACCTTGCTGCGGCGCAAAGACCATACACGTTCCAAGAGAATTGCCACTGAAAGAACGGAACAAAACAGGATGGGATACATCAGCACCCCGCCTTTAACCACAAACTGATACATTGACCAACCTCCTAAGTATTATTCTTTTTATTTTCCAGGCACTGAAACATGAAATTCTAACCTTCTTTTTCCAAGCCTGCAAGCCTTTTTTTTATCTGCTCCAGCTGTTGAGCGGAAAGATGATACTGCAGTAATTTTCGATAGGTTTTTTCAGCGGCTGCAATTTTATGCTCCTGCTCATACAGCTCAGCCGCCATGCCCAGCGCTTTAATAATCCAGTGTTTCTGCTTGGGAAACAAATAAGGCAGGCTAAGATATTGTTTGATTGCATCCGACTTTTTGCCGGCTTTTTGCAACACCGCCGCTCGTTTGTATTGGGCGGCAGCCGCCAACTCAAGCTTGGGATTCCTGGCAGCCTGTTGGTAAAAAAAGTCTGCCTGTTCATATTGACGCAACCTCTCTTTGAGCCCCCCCAGGTCATCAAGAGCCATAAATGTTATAGAATCCTGATATTCTTGGGATATAATTGTTTTATAAAGACTTTCCGCCATTCCCAGCTGATTAATCTTTTCATTAGCTCTGGCATTAAGCAGCAATGACTGCCGTTGCAGATGTTTATCACTGCAAACGGTCAGGCTGTCATCCAGCAAATCCAGGGTTTTACCGTAGTCATCCCGTTTAAATGCCTGTTGAGCGAATATCAGGTTGCAATCACATTGATATTTCCCCCCGGGGAACTGTTTTTCCATTTTTCGACACCAGTAAATCAACTGTTGCTCTTCTTTTTTCTCCCTGGCAAGCGAAATCATCTGATAGATAGCATCCATTTTCACCTCATCAGGATATTGCCCGGATATAACCATTGACAACATGGACTGCAGCTCATCCCATTGCTGATGCTGCCGATAAATATCAGCAACCATCATAACCAGAGGAGACAGATAAGCAGACCGAGGAAATTTTTCAATGAATATCGCCGCCTCTGTTTCCAGATAAACATCATGCCTCTGCTTATAAGCCAGCATGAGCAGACCATAACGGGATCGTTCTTCTATTGATGTATCCGGAAATGTCTGGGCGGCCCGCAAATAAACCAGCTTGGCCCGTAAATAATCTTGAGCGTTAAAATAGCTTTCACCAATTTTCAGCAATGATCTGCCGACATAAGGTGACTCGGGGTAATGATCAATGAGGTACTCATATTCACCGACGGCCTCAATAAAATAACCCATGGAGAAATAAGCCTGGCCACGTTGATAATAAATTGCATCCTGAAGCTCAGTGTCAGGATAATCCCTCAGTATAGCTGACAAGTTGTCCAAAGCCAGCTGATGTGTTCCCTGTCGCAGATCAATCCAGGCAAGATAATATCGGGCTCGGTCAAGAAATGAACTGGCAGGAAAATAATGGATAAATTCGGTGAAAGTAATTGCCGCCACTTCATCACGATGGAGATTAAAAAGACATTCACCTTTATTGAGCATGGCATTCTGAATGTTTTTGGGATCTACCAGCTCAGCCACAAACTTTCGGTGCAGCAGAAAGAAATTAAATTCCGACAAGGCCTTTTCATAGGCTTCCAGGCCCATCCGAGCCCAGCCTCTCTCGTAGGAGGCCAGTACAGATTCAGGCTGTTGAGAATTCACTGGAACAGCATCAAGGATTGTTAAAGCAGACCCATAGGAACCCGTGATATTATATCCTCTGGCCAATAACAAACGACACTGATTCTCCTGTTCCCCGGATATCAGTTCCGGTTGAATTAATATATCATTAAGAATCTTTTCAGCTTCGTTAAGGCGGTTGAGGAGTTGTAGAATACGCGCTTTTTCGATCAGCAATGCGGTCACTGATTCGCCATTTTCAAGAACAATACTTACCCCACGTTCAATCACTTCAAGGGCTGATTCAAAGGAACTCTTCTTTTCATAACGCCATGCGAGCTGACGAAAATCATCGCCGATGAGAAATTTTTCCGGGGTTTCTCCCAGCAGCAGATGGGAAGCCATGATAGCATCAGAACTTTTCTCATGGGCATCGTCCCAGGCAATTATTTCCCTGAGAATAACCGCTGCCCCCCGACTCTGCCTGACAGCAGCCGGCTGTCTGCCAACAAAATCCAGGACGTCCTGAACCAGATCATCCCGAATCAAAGACAAACCATTGCCCAAAAAGGCCAGGGACCGGGTATCTTCCGGAGCATCCGTAAGCAGCAGCGGTGCGAACCGGTTTATTGCCTGCTGATATTGGTGCAGGTAATAATGACACCAGCCGGCGGCCAGCAGGGATTGACGTACCAGAATATCACTGGTCTGAAGGTCGGCATGGGCGGCCAAAAGTGCGTTCAGATAGTCCAAAGCCGCTTGATAATCCTGGCGATTGATGGTCATGGAAGCCAACAGGTATCTGGTTTGGGAGATATAGGAGGAAGCAGGATATTTTTTCAGCAGACCTTGCAATACAGCCTCACTCTGCTCAAACTGCTTTGCCTGCAGTAATGATTCACCCTGCCAGAATAATGCCGTCGGTTGCAAACCCTTAAAATCATCCAAGGTATCAATGGCGGTAAAACTATCCGCTGCCAGTTCGTATTTTCCTGTCTGGTACTCCAGCCAGCCCAGAGAATAATAGGCATACCCTAAGTATTGGCAATCTTGGTCGGCGCTAACCCGGGTAAAATACGCATGGGCTTCCCTCATTTGTTGATCATGAAAAGCTATTTCTCCCAACCAATAAGAAGACGAGGATACAAAGGGGCTGTCAGGATACTTTTCCAAACCAGTGGAAAAATAATACTTGGCTTCGTGATATGCCCCATCCAGGTATTGCTGCTTTCCGCTGCGGTAATAACCTGCTGCCCCGGTAAACCCCCGAGCCATATAAGCAGTCACGGCATTCCGATAGGCACATCCTGGTGATTGGATTTCAGGCGTTGTCCATTTTGGTGTCGAGGTGGTTTTATTCTCTTCAAGGATCAGAACATCGTTTACTGGTTCCAGTTTGGTTCCCGGTGCAATCAATGGCATCAGGGTGAAATCACGAAAACCCTTCAGCTTGACACTGTCCTGCCCGACCACCACTACTTCAGGCAAATTCAGGCCCTCACCTGCCTGGTCGGATTTCAACCCGGAGGTGAAAGTCAGGCTCAGGACAGCAAGACTGCAGATTAAGAATGATAGTCTGAAAGCTGCTATCGGCTTAAAGCGTGCAATCATGTTCATTTATCACCATTTAAGTTAAGCTATTAGCGGTTAGCTATTAGCTGAGTAAAATCAAGGTTTTGCGTTAATAAGAGATAGCATCCAACAGGTGATAGAATGTAATGGTAAAATCCCTGAAATCATTAAGCTGATGGCTAATTGCTAAAAGCTAATCGCTCAATTTATTACCATCTAACAGTTCATAGCCGGGGAATTTCATCTGGGATTCACCCAGGGTGAAATCACCCTTTTGAATCCATTCTTTAAGTGTTTCAGCAATTTCTCTGGCTTTGGAGTAACTGGACAAAGGGTTTGCCGGTGTTTCCTGACCGTCGATGATCACACTACCCCGTTTCAAATCACCATAGGAAACTTCCTGCAAAATTTTCCCGGTTGCCATGGGATATTCGTAGCTGTAATCTACCACCTGAGCATAAATATCATCATCACTGACTGAGGTAAAACGGGCCATGTCTTCATTGATGATGGGGATCGGAATCCCGATACCAACAGCCAGGCTGCAGCCATAACCCAGCATACTGACCCCCACCAGCCATTCAGGGGACATCTGTTTCAAATCACCCATGACGAACAAGGTCCCGGCCCCGCCTTTGACCACACCATTTGCTCCCCTGGGAACCGTAGGATTGTGCTGGGTTCCATACCAGGTCACATAACCAATACCACCCCCGAGAAATATCTTGGTTCCCAGACCAATGGTCTGATAATAGGGATCATTCAATAAAGGACTCAGTTGGCCGGCACTGCAATAGGTTACGTTTCCACCCTGAGGGCGAAGAACACCCATATAAGTATAAATGATTTTTTCAGAAAGGTTGATAGCACAATTATAGTTCTGATAAGCGTTTCGTGGATTACAAAGGATGGCACTGGGCATTTCCTCCAAAGACAGTTCCTTTTCCACCACTTTATTAGGATAACAGGTGGTACCATAACCTTCCATGTACACATGAACATTCTTTCCGGCCAGCAGATCTTGGATAACATGACCGCCACCATAGCGGAATTCGCCGGGATAAATCTTGTTAAGCGGATCTTCCACACAGGCTTCCGTTGCCCCCAGGTAGACGTCAACAGCCGCGAGGCCCCCATAGGCTGGAACATTGTTGATCCAGACATTGCTGGCTCTGATTTTTGGCTTTGTATGCCCCAAACTAAAAAAGGCTCCCGAGGAACACATGGGACTGAACGTTCCGGTAGTCACGATGTCAATCTGCCGGGCGGCTTCCTGAACTCCATGTTCGGCAGTAATGCCGATCATCTCCTCAGCCGTGACCACCACCGCTTCACCTCTTTTAATCCGGGCATTTATTTCCTGAATACTTTTCTCTACTCTGGCCACCATTCAACCCCTATCATCTAAAGCTTAAGAACCTGTTCAAACAACTCATCCTGTTTCCGATACATTTCATCAGCAACTTCCTTTGCTACCCCGACATGCTCATATTTCAATAAATGTAAAATCGCATGTATAGCATAATAAAGCAAGCCCTCCTCAACACTATAGCCTAAAGCAGCCGTTTCCCGAACAGCAGTTTCAGAAGAAATCACCACATCACCCAAAAGACCATAATCCGTATCCTGGGGAAATGAAATGACATTGGTCGGCTGCTCCCTGCCGAAATGCATGGCATTGAGCTGACTGATCCTGTAATCATCAACAATGGTTATTTCCACAAGCAGGTCAGCTACTTCAAGCAGTTCCAGGACCCGGTTTACGGCAGCAGCCAGATGCTGACGGTCAAATGAGTACCGATCCTGTTCATCAACAATGGAAACACCCATACCATTTACCGTAAAGAAAAAAAAGTTATTATTCCTTAATTTTGTCATTGCAAATATCCAGCATAACCAGCAAAACATCAACTTTTCAGCTTTTTGCTTCGGCCTTCTCATAGGCAACTATAATTTTCTGCACCAGGGGATGTCGAACCACATCAACCTGAGATAAATAACAAAAGCTGATTCCTTCCACATCTTTAAGGATGCTCTGTACTTTAACCAGACCGGATTCCTGATTATTGGGAAGATCTATCTGGGTAATATCACCGGTCACCACCGCCTTTGAGCCAAACCCCAAACGAGTCAGGAACATTTTCATCTGTTCAGCCGAGCTGTTCTGGGCTTCATCAAGAATAACAAAAGAATCATTAAGAGTTCTTCCCCGCATGAAAGCCAGGGGAGCCACTTCAATTACCCCTTTATCGAGCAATCCGCTCACTTTGTCAAAACTAAGAATATCATGCAGGGCGTCATATAAAGGCCTTAAATAGGGATTAACTTTCTCCATCAGATCACCGGGAAGGAAACCCAGACGTTCTCCAGCTTCAACAGCCGGCCGAACAAGTATAATCCGGTCAACTTCTTTACTGGTCAGAGCAGCTATAGCCATAGCCATGGCCAGATAGGTTTTACCCGTACCTGCAGGTCCAATCCCGAAAACAATATCACAGTTTCTGATAGCGTCAATATATCTTTTCTGGCCAATGCTTTTTGGGGTTATAGGTCGCCGTTTACTGCCCTTATGCCGAATACAGACTTTATCCAGAAAAATACTTTTCAGATCAGCCCTGGAATCACCTGCCTTAATCCGGTAGGCAAAATCAATATCAGTGGGATAAAGGGGATATCCATCCAGGACCAGGGCATAAAGTTCCTGCAAAAGATCCACCACCAGTTTAATCTGGTAGTCATCTCCCTGAACCATAACTTCACTTCCCCGGCTGCTGATCTTCACCCCGGCTTTTTCTTCCAGCACCCTGAGGTTTTCACCTTGTTCACCGAAGATTATTCGGATGGCATTGGTATCAGCAAAATTTATTTTCTGCATTTTTTACGCTTTCGTAAAAGATAGCGCTTTTACAAGCCATCAATCGCGGCAGATATTATCTTCTCCTTATCTTCATCCGAGAGAAATGGATGGACCGGGATCGAAAAGATTTCTTCGCATACCTGCTCGGCAACCGGCAAATTTCCCGGCTGATATCCAAGTTCGGAGAAAACTTCCTGCAGATGCAAGGGGACCGGATAATGGATTGCCGTCGGGATCCCGGCATCATTCAGCGTTTCAATGACCTGCGAGCGCCGGTCAGAACGTAATGAATACTGGGCGTAGACCGAAAAATATCCAGGCTTTTCCACCGGCACCTGAAAAAATGGAGCAAAACTCTCAGAATAGCTGGCGGCAATCTGCCGCCGCCGATCTATTTCAGCCGCAAAATGGGGCAGCTTTGCCAGCAGAACAGCAGCCTGCAAAGTATCAAGACGACTGTTCATCCCCAGCAGACTATGATGATACCGTCGCTGCTGACCATGGTTTCGCCGGATCCGTAAACGCTCAGCCAGCTTTTCATCAGCGGTAAAAATCATTCCCCCGTCACCATAACACCCCAGGGGTTTAGCCGGAAAAAACGAAGTAGTGGCCAGGGTTCCGAAAGAACCGCACTTTCGCCCATCAAGCTCAGCTCCCAGTGACTGGGCCGCATCTTCTATCAGGAAAATATCATGACAGTCAGCAATAGCCTGTATGGCTTCATAGTTTGCCGGCAAACCAAAGATGTCAACAGTGACAATGGCCTTTGTCTTGGCGCTGACAGCCCTTTCAATCAACTGTGGGTCGAGATTATAGGTGTCCGGTTCAATATCCACAAAAACCAGCTTTGCCCCCACCAGGGCAATAGTCTCCGCCGTGGCAATGAAAGTGAATGGTGTTGTTATCACCTCATCGCCGGCACCAATTCCCAGCGCCATCAAGGCCAGCATCAGGGCATCAGTACCGGATGCACAAGCAATTGCATGGGGAATATCCACAAAACCGGCCAGTTCTTCTTCCAGTTGTTTTACTTCCAGGCCGTTAATAAAACGAGAAGCCGTCAATACTGCTGACATGGCCTTGTCTATCTCCTGCTGGTATTCTTTATATTGGGCCGGCAAATCAACAAACTGCATGCTTCCTCCAAAAATAGTTAATATTTTAAGAAAACCAATGGAATCATTGGGATCAGACTCGATTGATTCTACGACAGCGAAAGTTTTTTCAGTGATTCCAGACTTTCATCCTGGCCGACGACAATCAGGAGATCACTGTCTTTAATCACAAAGTCGGGATCCGGAGGCATATGCATCCGCTCCGGAACCAGTTCTTTAATAGCGATGACCTGAATCCCAAAACGATTCCTTAAACGTAGTTCCTTTAAGGTTTTCCCCACCAGTTTTTTTGAAGCTGCCATTTCCAGAATACTGTAGCCTTCGCTCAAGGGAAGATGCTCAATAACATTGGATGAGCTGAGGCTGTTTGCCAGTCGAACACCGGAATCGCGCTCGGGAAAGATCACAGTGCTGGCGCCGATCTTTTTGAGGATCTTTCCATGATCTTCGGTTACCGCCTTGACCACCACCTCTTTAACTCCCATTTCCTTCAGATACAGGGTAATCAAAATACTGGTATCCAACCGGTCACCAACGCTGACCACTGCTACATCAACATCAGGAACCCCAAGGCGTTCCAAAACCTCACGATCGGTGGCATCGGCAACTACTGCCCTGGATGCCTGGTCTTTAATACTCTGGATCCGCTCTTTATTACTGTCTATAACCATTACTTCACTACCCAGTTCAAAAAGATGCTGAGCCGTGTAGTAACCAAAATTACCGATCCCGATGACCACATAAAGTCTCATAGCAAATCCTCTATCATTTTCAACTAACCAATCATCACCTGTTCTTCAGCATATTGAAAATCACTTTTTGATTGTCGGCGGGTAAAAAGCAATACCGCTGTCAAGGGTCCAACCCGACCAATAAACATCAGCATGACGATCATGAATTTACCAAAGCCTGATAAACTGGACGTAATACCTGTTGACAGCCCAACGGTGGCAAATGCTGACACTTCCTCAAAAAGAAGATTAAGAAACCGGCCACGTTCAACCGCCAGGGGAAGAGGCGCGGAGGCTTCCGATATGGATAAAATCAGTAGGAATAGAACCATGATCAGGCCGACCGCGGTAATAATGCTGAAGGCATTAAAAATGGTGTTGCGTGGAAGTGTCCGTCCATAAAGACTCACATGTTCTCTACCTGACATCCGCGACCACATCATCATGGCGAACACCCCCAGGGCAGTAGTTTTAACTCCACCACCACAAGACCCGGGAGAAGCGCCAATAAACATCAGGCAGATAACAATCAGGAGGGAGGAATTACCAAAAGAACCGATATCCAGGGTGTTAAAGCCGGCCGTTCGGGCCGTTACCGACTGAAAAGCGGCTGCCAGCAGGCCTTCACCCACTGAGACCTGCCTCAGGGTGTGATACTGCTCTGTAAAATAAATCATTCCCATGCCACCAAAAATCAACAACAAAGTGACGGTGAGCACAAGTTTAGTATGCAAAGAGAGAAACATCCGACTCCGGTTCATTTTGTGAACAAGATAGTATCGAAGTTCCATAATTACCAGAAATCCGAGGCCACCGGCAATAATCAGCATCATAACGGTCATGTTAACCAGGATGTCGCTCCTGTAATCCATAAAACTATCACGGAAAAGTGAAAACCCGGCATTGCAAAATGCGGAAACGGCATGAAAAATCGCCAAATATAAAGCGTGTGTCCAGGGGTACTCAGGCAGCCAGCGGCAAAAAAGCAGCAAAGCCCCCACACTTTCGATGAAAAAGGTAAAGAAAAATATCTGTTTCACCAGAGAGGCAATATTATCAACCGGTAAATGAGAAAAAGTATCGGAAATCAGCAGTTTCTCACGAAACGCCAGCTTCCGCCCCAGCAAGAGGATGAAAACTACGGAAAAAGTCATAATCCCCAAGCCGCCAAGCTGAATCAGAGTAAGGATAATCCACTGACCTACGAGGGTAAAACGGCTGCCGGTATCAACCACCACCAGTCCGGTTACACAAACGGCAGACGCTGAAGTAAACAGCGCGTCAATAAACTTCAATGGTGTTCCATTAACCACCATTGGCTGTACCAGTAAAAGGCTGCCAAACAGAATAATGGCAGCAAAACTGACAACAACGAGCTGTGGCGGCGTCAATCTTTTAAGCACAATAATACTTCCCTGATCATGTTAGTG